>CALLQM010000353.1 GCA_938014855.1 uncultured Clostridia bacterium
AAAAAGAAACATAGCTATTTAATGTAATTTTACTTTTGTCTTTATCTGCTGTTTTCCTTGTCAATGGCTTCCCAAAGACCGTTGAGGTACGCAATGCCCAGCGCACGGTCGTACAGACCATAACCCGGACGTGCTTTTTCGTCCCAAATCATTCTGCCGTGGTCCGGACGAATATAGGTGTCAGGGCAGGTGTCGTAGATTGCTTTCATGATTGCGTGCATATCCAAAGAGCCATCGGCAGAAAGGTGAGATGCCTCACGGAAACGGCGGTAGCCGAGATATTTTACATTGCGCACATGGGTGCATCCAATGCGGTTCATTTCACCAAAGTGGCGAATGATTGCCGGGATATCATTATCCGGATTGGAGCCCAGCGATCCGGTGCACAGGCAGATGCTGTTTGCCGGGCTGTCAACAAGACCCACAATTTTATCAAAATTCTCCTGTGAATGTGCGATACGGGGCAGACCAAAGATCGGCCAAGCCGGATCGTCCGGATGAACTGCCATACGGATGCCCACTTTTTCGCAGACAGGGATGATAGCTTCGAGGAAATATTTGTAGTTTTCCAATAGTTTGGCTTCATCCACGCTCTTGTACTGTTCCAAAACGTGCGCCAATTCTTTCAGACGAGCGGGTTCCCAGCCGGGCAGAGTAAAACCGTTGGAATTCTTTGTGGTGTTTTCAACAATTTCAAGCGGAGTCATGCCCTTGAGTTCTTCCTCATCGTAATAAAGCGAATTGGAGCCGTCTTCTTCAATCACACGGGCAAGGTCGGTGCGCAGCCAGTCCAAAACCGGCATAAAGTTGTAAACAATGACCTTGATGCCGCATTTTGCAAGGTTTTCAATGGTAGTTATATAATTTTGGATGTAGCGGTCACGAGTAGGCAGGCCAAGTTTGATGTCCTCGTGGACATTTACGCTTTCAATGACTTCCACTTCCAAACCATGGCTGTTGACATGTTTGACATAATCCTGAATAACTTCAAGCGGCCAAACTTCTCCCGCTGCATACTGGTCGAGCACGCCCATCAGTCCGGAGCAGTTGGGGATTTGTTTGATTTGTTTGAGGGAGACGCTGTCGTTTCCCTCGCCGTACCATCTAAATGTCATTTTCATTAGTCAAGTACCTCCTCGTCAATTGTCTTTCTGACTGCGCCCTTGCCGGCAATCATCTTTTTAAAGTAGGTTTCAATACGGGTTCCAAGACCTGCTTTATACAGATCCAAGCCAAAGATTCTGGTATTCGAAAGGATCGGATGCAGAGCGTCACCTGTTGTTTCAGGTTTGCCAAACTGAACATCTTTGAGATAGCTTTGCAGCTGATCCATCAGCGGATCCGGGCTGAGCTGCATGGTCTCGCCGTTATCATCGAGTCCCATCAAATAGCGGCACCAAGCTGCAATTGCAAGCGGAATGCAGTGCAGAGACTGCACATCCAAATCAGCGCGTTCGCCATATAGACGGATGGTCTCGCCAAAACGAATCGGCATTTTTTGTGATGTATCCGTTGCAATACGTTGCGGTGTATCCGGAATAAACGGGTTCGGCAGACGATCCTCGATGACTTCTTTGAGGAAATCAGCAGGATTGAGAATGCGGGGGGCTGCAACAACCGGCGTGCCGTCGACAGAACGGATTGTGCGGATGGGTTCTGGGAGTGCAGGATCTTTTGTGTGTGCGGGAATTGAAGTATAACCGAGCAGGCATCCAAAGATGCACATTGCGGTATGCAGGGGATTCAGGCAGGTGCAGACTTTCATGCGCTCAACCAAATCCACGGTTTTGCGGTCGACAAGATAAACGCCGGCTTCTTTGAGCTGATCAAGCGGCGGGCGTCCATTCGGGAAATTATCTTCAATTACCAAATACTGCGGTGCTTCCGCATTAACAAACGGCGCAATATAAGTATTTTTATCAGTTACAACCAGTTTCGTGCTCTCGAATCCGGCTTTTTCCAGCTCTTTGGAAACGGTAGCATCCGGACGCGGTGTGATCTTGTCAATCATCGACCACGGGAACGAAACACGGGAAGGATCCTTGATATAATCTAAGAATGCCTGCGGAGCCGTGCCGTTTTCCACCCATTTTTCCGAAACTGTACGAACAGAATCGAACAATTTGTCGCCGTTATGGGAGAAGTTGTCCATGCTCACCATTGCAATCGGATGAGCACCTGTGCGGAAACGTTCCAAAAGAAGTGCCGCAATAATTGACATGCCGTTATTCGGAACGCCGCCCAATGCACCGTTTTTAAAATCATCCAAAACAGCCGGATA
This sequence comes from uncultured Clostridia bacterium, assembly GCA_938014855.1. Taxonomy (GTDB): domain Bacteria; phylum Bacillota; class Clostridia; order Oscillospirales; family Ruminococcaceae; genus Anaerotruncus. The sequence continues at coordinate 2,282 of CALLQM010000353.1, forward strand.
AAATTCTCCGTTCATTCCTTTAATATGGTAACCTTTTTCGGTAATGGTAAAGCTCACCATCTGAAGTTCCGGGTTTGCAAAGATCTTTTTGAGACGATCCCATTCTTCCGGAGCAGCTGCATCTGCACGCAGGCTGTCGCCGATGCTTGCGATCACGGTTTTGTCCAGCTGACCGTCTGCATGCATCAAAACCTGCAAAGCAAGGTTGTCGTAAGGATTGTAAATCATGTCCAAAATTTGGTGGTCAAAGGTGGAAACTGCGGTGATACCGCTTTTCATTTTTCCTTCATCCAGCAATTTCTGTGCCAGAGCGGCTACAAACCCTCTGAAAATGTTTCCGGGACCTACATGTGCCCAGCGCGGATGTTCTTTTGTTTGTTCGCAAAGCGCGTCAAAATCAAAATTCGGCAGTTTGATTCCGATTTGTTCCCATTGTTTTTTGTCGCGAATGCCTTCCTTTGTCAATTTCGCCATTCTATTCACTCCTATTCGAATGTTAATACGATCTTTAACGTATTTTCCGGATCGTTCTTTATTTTTTCAAAGCCATCTAAAACTTTGGTAAAATGCATTTGATCGGTGATAATGCGCCCCAACTCAAGTTTTCCGCTTTCAACCCATTCGATGACCTGCGGGAACTTTTTGTTATTGAGCCGTGAGCCACGGATATCCAGTTCATTTTTTGTAATCGTGAGTTCACTAACCTCAACCGGTCGATCTGCAAATCCCATTGTGACAACAACGCCTGCCGACCGCACACATTGAATCGCCTGTTTCAGCGTTACACCTGCGCATGCCGCATCGATGGCCACATCAACACCAATGCCATCGGTCAGTTGCCGCACCTTTGCGCAGACATCTTCCGACGACGCATCGATCACTGCTTTTGCGCCATATGCTTTCGCACGTTCTCGACGGCTTTTTACAAGGTCGGTCATGATGCACTCGGCACCCAAAATTTTACAAACCTGCAAAATGGTCAAAGCAATCTGACCGCATCCCATAATAAGGACGGTGTCTCCCGCCTGCACGCCGCCGCGGCTGGTAACTTGTGCCGCGACCGTATACGGCTCAATAATTGCCGCATGCTCCCATGATATATCCGAAGAAATGCGGAACACATTTTGTTCCGGCACACTTACATATTCGCGGAATCCACCGTCTTTATGAACACCGATTACCTGAAGATTGGCGCAGACATTGCCGCGTCCCCGTTTGCAGACAGGGCAGGTTCCGCATTCCATAACCGGGTTGACCACGACATGATCTCCCATGGATACGGAAGAGACGTCCGAGCCGATTTGTACTACTTCGCCTGCAAATTCGTGCCCAATGACACGAGGGTAGGTTGCAACCGGAGAGGTTCCCCGATAAATACTGATATCTGATCCGCAGATTCCTGCCGCTTTGATGCGAATTAATACATGAGAGGAATCTTCCAATTTCGGAATTTCCACATCCGCAATCTGCAGTTCACCCGGTTTTGTGACTTGTACTGCTTTCATTCTTGAGCCTCCTGAATTGTCATTGATTTCTCATATTATAAAAAGCATCCAGCTTAAACGAAAACTTCTGAGAATAGCTGTCATCCCAGTTGGTAAAGAATTGCGGATGCTGATCGTAAGCAGATTTAATATCAACTGCGAAACGGGCAACATGCTCGTAACTCTGCCGACAGCCCAGTTCTACATTTTTTTCACGAATCGCCTGAATCAGCATGCGATGCTCATCCATCGTTTCTTCCCAGCGAAGATGGGAATGCAGCTTTAAAAAGCGCACACGGTGCTGATCGGCAACAATACTCTGCAAAGCCTGCTGTAAATATTCCATACCTGCTAAGGTATAGAGATTTTCATGAAAATGATTGTCAAGCTCAAAAACATCATCCAGCAAGTTTTTTTCGTGGCAAAATTGCTGATGCTGCAAATTTGCTTCCAACTGAACTATTCCTTCTTCCGGAATGTCCTTTTCACAAAGGATGCGAATGACCGCCTGATCGAGCAGGTTTCTCATATAAATCGATTCATACACACGCTTCATATCAATCATTGAGACATAGGATCCTTTTTGCGGAAAGATATCCACCAAACCATCCGACATAAGCCGTGCAAATGCCCCATGAATCGGGGTGCGGCTCGCATGCAAAACCTGCGCAACCTCAACAGGACTCAGGCAAAAACCGGGTTTTAAGTTAATTTGAATGATATTTTTGCGCAGTACACGGTAGGCATATTCTCCGATCGACTCGGAAGTATTTTTGGGAAACAAAATCAAATCCATCTTCCAACCACCTTCATTTGCGTAACATATAGCACTATTGTAATGCTAGCATATTAATCACTGAATTTCAAGAGAGAATCGTGTAAATTTTCATCTTTCTAAGATTGTCAAAAAATCGACAAATCAACCAATACAGAACCCGATAAGATTGTTAAAATATTATTTTTGTACAAAAGTGTTAAAAAACACTGCTAAAATTGTATGCGCAATTCCTACGTTTGCAATTGACTTTCAATTTTCCGAATGTTAATATTGCATTGATAAAATACTAGAATGTTAGCATGCTTTCAAACGACGCGTTTGCTTGAAAAGGTGAGCGCCCTATTGTCGGCTAAGCAACAGGTTCAATCGAGTCTGTTGTTTTCAAGATTGTTTTCTATATTAAAAGGAGAAAAACCCATGAAAAGAGTACTTGCAATTCTAATTTCATGCATGATGATTCTGCCCTTGACTGCTTGTGCAGGTTCATCAAACGCCGAATCTTCATCCAAAGAGGCAGACGCCTCCACCGCAGAAGCTGCACCTGCGGCGAAATCGGCAAACAGCTTGAACAGCTGATGCTGGACAACGCCAACATGAAGGTTCTCGGCTATTTTGAGCGTGGTCCTCGTGATGTAACCGCCAACAAAGAAATCCGCACTCCGGAAGATATGAAGGGATTCATTATTCGTGTTCCTGCATCTCCGATCACCGTTGCAGCAATGGAAGCTTTGGGCGCAAAACCGACTCCGATGGCATTCTCGGAAGTATTTACTTCTTTGCAGCAGAAAACCATTGAAGGTCAGGAAAACCCGCTTGCAATGATCAAAACCGGTACCTTCTATGAAGTACAGAAATATCTGTGCAAAACCGAGCACCTGCGTTCTTGGGTTTATATTGCAATGAGCAATACCAAACTGCAGTCGATGCCGCAGGATCTTCAGGATCTTGTAATCGAAGCAGGAAAAGAAATGCAGAATTTCGAGCATGAACAGTTCCTGAAAGACGAAGCAGAACTTGAACAGTTTCTCACTGAAAAAGGCATGACCATCATTGATGACGTCGATCAGGAAGCTTTCGCGGAAAAGGCACTACAAGGCGTTGAAGAGGTTCTTCCGGATGCTCTGAAACCGCTTTATGATGAAATTAGAGCCATGGGCTGATCTGAAACAGCGGTAATAACATCCATTTCCGCTCCTTAATAAAATCCGGCGCCCGCGCAGCTTGTCTGCACGGGCGCCCTGTAAAAGGAGGTTCCCATGCGCAATATCGTAAAAACTGTGGATAAGATTTTTGCATTTTTAACATCAATCGCATTTCTTGCGTTCATCGGAGCAGTTTTGATTCAAGTGTTCAGCCGAACATTTCTTCCCACAACACCTTCATGGACCGAAGAAGTTTCCCGTTATTTTTTTATCTATTCGGTAGCATTTGCGGCCGGGCTTGCGGTTCGGAATAATTCCTATGTCGCAGTTGACATTTTAGTTTCCCACATCCCCGAAAAGGTAAAAAAATACTATCAGGTTGTTTTGAATGTCTTTTTAGGCATTTTTGCATTGTTTTTTGAAACAAAATGTGTTTTCAAATTTGCATTCTTAAAGGCTCGTATGGTATCTACGGCGCTTGAAATTCCAATGCAGTACATTTATTTTGCTCTTGTCATCCTTTTTGGAATGTTGACACTCAGCTATTTTTGTCAGGCAGTGCTGGTCTTGCGGGATGAGCATTTGCCAGAGGGGGGACCAGCATGAACATGGTATGGCTTTTGTTCCTAAGTTTTCTGTTTTTGCTGGCCATCGGTGTGCCGGTTGCATACAGCCTTGGGCTTTCTTCCGCTATCTATTTTTTAGCGGCCGGAATGCCCTTAAATATGATGGCTCAGCGATTCTTTTCCGGTTTGGACTCGTTTACTCTGCTGTGTATCCCGGGATTTATTTTGGCGGGAAACCTTATGAACAGCGGCGGCATCACGAGCCGAATCATCGACTTCTGTAATAAACTTGTCGGACATATCCGCGGCGGACTCAGTCTTGCCAATATCGGTGCTTCCATGATTTTTGCCGGCATTTCTGGTACAGCGGTTGCGGACGCTGCCAGCATCGGCGGTATTTTGATTCCGGCAATGATTAAAGAAGGCTATGAGGAAGATTTCTCTGTTGGCGTTACCGCCGCATCTTCCTGTATCGGACCGATTATTCCTCCGTCTCTGCCCATGATTATTGCGGCTACAATGACCGGTCTTTCCGTCAGCAAAATGTTTGTTGCCGGTGCAATTCCGGGTGTTTTGCTGGGCGGCGGCATGATGATTGTCTCTTATTACATCTCTTGCAAACGCAAACACCCAAAAGAAGCAAGATCGAGTATGAAAGAGATTTTGATTGGTGCAAAAGATGCTATATGGGCACTGCTGATGACGGTTCTGATTTTGGTCGGTATCATCGGTGGTATTGTAACCCCAACAGAAGCGTCCATTATTGCCGTAGTTTATGCCCTTGTTGTTGGTGTGTTCATTTATAAAGAACTTACTCTGAAAAATTTCCCCAAAATTTTGGTGGAATCTGCAATTACTACAGCTTCCATCATGTTATTGGTTGGATTCGCAAACATTTTTGCATACATTATGTCCAAAGAGCAGATCCCGCAGATGATTGCCGAATGGATGCTGGGTCTGACACGCAATCCATATTTGATCCTATTGTTAATTAACATTCTGCTTCTGTTTGTCGGAACCTTTATGGAAACGATCGCCGCATTGCTGATCTTGTTCCCGGTTCTGCTTCAGGTAACCACAGCAGTTGGTATCAATCCGATTCATTTTGGAATCATCATGGTACTCAATCTTGTTTTAGGTTTGACAACTCCACCTGTCGGCGTTTGTCTGTTTGTTACATCCAGTATCGGTAAAATATCACTGTCCAAAGCATCAAGAGGCGTTATGCCCTTCCTTTTGGTGAATTTGCTGGTATTGGCACTTGTTACGTATTTCCCGCCCCTTACATTAGGGCTTGTAAAACTCGTATTCGGAAACGTATAATGGAAACCACAGCAGGGGTACACGAAATGTACCCCTGCTGATAAAAACAATTGGAAAGGACAGCCGGATAACATGGAAAACCGAACGCTTGGCGAAAAAGCAGCGGATGAACTCATTCGGCTTATTCGCGAAAAAGGCTATCAGCCCGGGCAAAAGCTTCCCACCGAATATGAACTTTCCGAATTTCTGAATGTCAGCCGCAACACGGTGCGGGAAGCGCTGAGGGTGCTGGTATCGCGCAATATCGTCACAATCCGTCAGGGTTCCGGTACGTTTGTATCGGCAAAGAACGGCGTAGCAGACGATCCGCTTGGGTTTTCTCTTGTGGAAGACCAAAAAAAATTGGTACGGGATTTGTTGCAGGTTCGCTGTATCATAGAGCCGCAGATTGCGGCATTGGCGGCAGAAAATGCACAGGCAGGCGACCTGGAGATACTCCGCAGAATTTGCGCAGAGGTCGAAGCCTGCATTGAACAGCGCAAGGATTTTTCTCAAAATGATCAGGAATTTCATATCCAAATTGCAAAATGCAGTCATAATATTGTCATGTCGAATCTAATACCGGTCATCAGCGAAGGCGTCTCGTTATTTTCTTCAACAGTCAGCCAGCAGGAATATGTTCAGACTGTTAAATCGCACCGCGAAATCTTACAGGCGATTCAAAGCCGGCATCCGGTACAGGCACAGCAGACCATGCTGTTCCATCTCCTCTACAACCAAAATCGATTTTTAGAGGAACTTTAGATTTGCGTTTTTTTACCTAAAAATTCATAGGATGATTTTTAATCAGTTTCACAGTTTTTACGGAAATTATAGGATGTTTATTACAAAATTAAGGTTATTTACACGAATTATATTACTATTTGTATTATAATAGCAAAAGTCATAGGATGATTACAGGAGGGACAACTTTTGAAACAACGATACGACGTACTCATCGTCGGCTCAGGCGTGGTTGGAAGTGCCGTAGCACGAGAACTGGCACGCTACCAGCTTAAAATCGGCGTACTGGAAAAAGAACTCGACGTATGCTACGAAACAAGCGGACGAAATTCCGCCGTTCTGCACGGCGGATTCGCCTACGACCCCGGCACCAAAAAAGCGGAATGCTGTGTGGAGGGCTGTTTGGAGTTTGACAAAGTGGCGCAGGAACTGGATGTTCCGTTTAAGCGGACAGGAAAAGTCTTGGTCGGCAACACCGATGAAGACATGGAAAGCCTGAAACGCACACTGGAAACCGGACGCATCAACGGCAGTCAGGGGCTGGAAATCATTGATAACAAGCGCCTGCACGAACTTGTACCCGCAGTCGTTGGAAAATTTGCGTTGTATTCGCCCAACAGCGGCATTTTAGACCCTTTCATTTATACCATTGCGCTGGCGGAAAATGCGAAAATGAACGGCGTCAATTTCTATTTTAACCATGAAGTAACGAACATCCGCCGCCTGCCGGACGACACATACGAGGTTACAACCTCGCAAGGCACATTTATAACGCGATGGGTTGTCAACAGCGCCGGTCTTGGATGCGGCAAAATTTCTGATATGCTCGGCATTACCGGATACCGCATCGGAGGTTCCAAGGGAGATTACATCATCTTAGATAAACGGGTGGGACCGCTTCTTCCAATGCCGGTCTATCCGGTTCCCAGCAATACATACATGGGGATTCATGTCACACCGACTGTTCATGGGAACGTAACCGTCGGACCCAACGCAGAATACGTGGACGATTTTACTTATTACGGCGTCCCGCAGAAAAACATGGATTACCTGGCACAAAGCGCATCCGATCTGTGGCCGCATATTCACAAACCGGACTATATCCGCAACTACTCCGGAATCCTGCCAAAATGGCTGGATGAAAACGGTGTCGTACAGGATTTCGTCATTGAAGCCCGCGATGAAGCACCGCACACAATTAATCTTGTCGGCATCGAATCGCCGGGACTCACTGCGGCACTGCCGATTGCCCGCCGCGCCGTTCGTCTGATGGCAGAGCGCGAAACCCTGAAACCGAATCCGTCCTTTGACCCGCATCGAAAAGGAATCATTCGTTTTTGTGAACAGAGCGATGAGCGCAAAGCACAGCTCATTAAAGAAAATCCCGATTACGGCGAACTGGTCTGCCGCTGTGAAGAAGTGACCCGCGCAGAACTTTTGCAGGCGGTTCACAACCCATTGGGCGTTCACACCATGGTGGGCATTAAATACCGCACACGTTCCATGATGGGACGCTGTCAGGGCGGATACTGCCAAATGCGCGTGGCGCAGATGATTTGTGAAGAAACCGGATGTGAAATCAAGGATGTCCTCTATGCACGCGAGGGCTCCAATTTATTTACAGGGCGGGTGAGAACATGAATAGAATCCAAAAAGAGGTCGTTATAATTGGCGGAGGTCCGGCAGGATTGGCGGCGGCTGTCCGTCTGCATGAAAAAGGAATCAAAGACATCCTCGTGATTGAACGCGAAAAACAGCTGGGCGGAATTCTGCGCCAGTGCATCCATGATGGATTTGGACTGACGCGTTTTAAAGAGACGCTTTCCGGTCCGGAATATGCAAAGCGCTTTATTGATGAAGCCGAAAAATGCGGCATTTCCTGCGTAACTGATACATCAGTTGTTTCGATAACCCCGGACAAACAAATTACAACCGTTTCCCGCAATGGTCTGACGGTTTATCAGGCAAAATCCGTCGTACTTGCAATGGGATGCAGAGAACGCACACGCGGTGCACTCGGTATTCCCGGCGAGCGTCCCGCCGGTGTCTTTACCGCCGGTGTTGCGCAGTCCTATATCAACCTGCATAACACCATGGTGGGTAAAGAGGTCGTCATTTTAGGTTCCGGTGACATCGGCATGATAATGGCGCGCCGCATGACCCTTGAGGGCGCGCACGTAAAAGCAGTCTTTGAAATTCTGCCGTATCCGAGCGGACTTCCAAGAAACATTCAGCAGTGCCTCAATGACTACAATATACCACTGCATCTCAGCCATACCGTCACCGATATCCACGGGCGTTCGCGCCTGACCGGCATCACCGTTTCCAAAGTGGATGACCATTTAAAACCGATTCCCGGAACGGAACAGGAAATCGACTGCGATACCTTAATTCTATCGGTTGGACTCATCCCCGAAAACGAACTGTCACGCAAGCTGGGCGCAGAACTGGATGGACACACACGCGGCGCTGTCGTCGATGAGTCACTCCAAACCAACGTAGACGGCGTATTTGCCGCCGGAAACGTCCTGCATGTGCATGACTTGGTGGATTTTGTATCCATGGAGGCAGAACAGCTTGCCGACTCGGTAACGGAATACCTGCAAAACGGCAGTCTGCCCATTTGCAAGATCCAAACAAACGCAGGAGCGGGTATCAATCACGTCATCCCACAGCGTATCAGCGGAAAACGGGATGTCCGCCTGTCTATGCGAGTCAACCGTCCATTCCAAAACGGTCAGATTCACATTAAACAAGACGGTCAAACAATTAAGACCGTCAAGATGCGCAAAGCCGTGCCCGCGGAAATGATTCAAATACCGCTTGCCAAAGACCTGCTGAAATCCGAGGGAGCCGTGGAGGTGTGTGTACAATGTTAAAAGAATATACCTGCATTATCTGCCCGAATGGGTGCGAAATCAGCGCACAGATCGAAAACGGGGAAATCGTCTCGATGAAAGGCGCATTATGTAAAAAAGGGGAAGCCTATGTCCGGCAGGAACTGACCGCCCCCATGCGCAACATTGCCAGTTCCGTACTGGTGCAAAACGGCGAACTGCCGCTCGTCAGCGTTCGGCTGACCGCGCCGATTCCAAAAGAACGCATTTTTGATGCAATGAGTGAAATCAAAAAAATCCGCTTGGATGCGCCTGTGAAAGCAGGGCAGGTGGTAATTCAAAACCTGCTTGGGCTTGACAGCGATGTCATCGCAACAAAAAATGTTGCCGCAAAATAATGCGAACCGCAAACCGAGGCGTTGGGAATTCCCAACGCCTCGGTTCTTTTATTGCTTATTTAAACTTTAAGAAAGCGGTCGGCGGAAGAATCTGTTTGAGCGTTTCCGACTGCGTCTCCAGCTCCTGCATTGAATTAAAGCTCATCACATGCGTTTGCAATCGCGGCGGAAGTTCCACAATCTTTGCAGAAATCTTCCGCGCAAATTCCCACGGTCTGCGGCATCCGTTCTGCACCATCTGGCTGAGCTGATCGGACTGATTCGTTCGATAAAATCCAAGCAACGGGTTGATTTTCCCATTGACGGACGGCAAAACCGCTGAATCCGCCGGCTCCAGCTGTTCCAACAAAAAGGCGATGACGTCCGCACAAATCGTCGGCATATCGCAGGGAATCACAAAGACAAGTTCCGTCCCGCTGTGTTTGAGCGCAGTCTGCAAGCCGGAAATCGGTCCGATATCTGCAACTTCATCTTCCCACTGCGGCAGACCGCAGTCCGCAATTTTCTGCCCGGGAAACACGGACAGCGCGGCATGTTCCAATCCTAGATCATCCAGCGCATATTGGATGTATTCCAAAAACGTGTAACGTCCGATTTTGACTTTGTATTTTGGATAGTACTGCATGCGGCTTGCATGACCGCCCACAAAAATAACTGCGGTTGCATTGCGAATCTTTTCCACCAGTTGTTCGTTTCGTGTGGAAAACTGCGCAGATTTTTCCGCCACACGTTCCATGT
>CALLQM010000354.1 GCA_938014855.1 uncultured Clostridia bacterium
GCATAAGTTGCTTTTTTAGGGATTTTTTCAAACAATTTGGATGAGTTTTTTATGATTCGTGTCGGAACGCTCACGGATTCTGCGGCGATCAATCCGACTGCGATCGATAATAAGTCGCTGATGAGCCCGGCGGAGCAGCTTTCCGCTATTTTTGCTGACGTCAGCAAGCTGACGCAGCAAAAAGACGAGGCTTATCAGGCACTCATGGAAGATATGGCGGAGCAGGGAATTGAACACCTGCATGCAGAGAACCTTACGGCGGAACAGGAAAGCTATTTGGAACAATACTTTAAAAATGAAGTGCTTCCAATGCTGTCCCCGCAGATCATTGATAAACATCATCCGTTCCCGTTTTTAAAAAATAAAGAAACGTATATTTGTGCACAGCTTCATACAAAAGGACAGTTTGTAAAATTGGGCATCATTCCTGCGTCCACAGGATTTGAACGCATGGTGTTTCTGCCGTTTGATAAAACTAAATTTGTGTTGGTAGAAGATTTGATCTATCAATATTGCGAACAGATTTTTGAAGGCTATGTTGTGGTTGCAAAGACGATCTTCCGTGTGACACGCAACGCCGATATCAATGTGGAAGAAGCGCTTTATGACCATGATATGGACTATCGCAGTGCGATGGAGGAGCTGGTTAAAAAGCGCCGCAAACTGATGCCTGTCCGCATTGAATTTAAATATTAGGTCTACCTGACTACTTACAAAACCTGATGCAATTGTCGAGCAATTATGCAGAAAATTAGAACTTAACAGTGACCGTGTGTTTCTCACCCAAACGCCAATGGATCTGTCGTTTGGTTTTTCACTCTGCGATCGGTTTGAGCGCAGTGACAGCAAAGAGCTGTTTTATCCGGCTTTGACTCCACAGCCGTCCGTTATGCTCAAACCTCGCCAGCCAATCATTCCGCAGGTGGAACAGCATGATGTTTTACTTCATTATCCGTTTGAAAGCATGAAGCCGTTTATCGCTTTGCTTTTGGAGGCGGCTAATGACGATACGGTTTTAAGCATAAAAATTACACTTTATCGGGTTGCGCAGGAAAGCCAAATTGTATCGGCGCTGATTAAAGCCGCCGAAAACGGTAAAGAAGTTCATGCTGTGGTGGAGCTGCGCGCACGCTTTGATGAAGAAAACAATATCATTTGGTCCAAGCGTTTGGAAGAAGCCGGTGTCAACGTGGTGTATGGGCTGGGTGAGTATAAAGTACATTCCAAACTGCTTGTTATTACCCGCAGGGTCAAAGGAAAGCTTTGTTATATCACGCAGATTGGAACCGGCAATTACAACGAATCAACTGCGAAGCTTTATACCGATATGTGTCTCATTACGGCAAAACAGGAGTTTGGCGAAGATGGAAACCGTATTTTTACCGGAATTCTAACTGGTAAGCCCACAGATGAAACACAATATCTTTTGGCGGCGCCCAAAAATATGAAAGTGATGATTCTTCATTTTATTGATCAAGAAATTCGTGCGGCCAAGCAGGGACTGTCGGCAGAAATGACGGTCAAAATCAATTCGCTGACCGATAAAGATATTATCGACCGCTTGATTAAAGCGTCGATGGCAGGTGTCAAAATCCGCATGATCGTCCGTGGAATCTGCTGTCTGCGCGCAGGAGTTCCGGGTTATACCGACAATATTCGCGTTGTGAGCATTGTTGGACGGTTTTTGGAACATTCACGCGTATATGTTTTTGAGCGGGAAGAGCAAAGTATGATGTTTATTTCTTCCGCTGATTTTATGACACGCAATACCGAGCGTCGTGTTGAAGTTGCCGCGCCCATTCTTGATTCCAAAATCAAGGAACGCATTATGGCGATGCTCGAACTGGAATTTTCCGATAATGTTAAGGCGCAGTATTTGCTGCCAAATGGGGAATATGTACGGGTCCAAAATGACAGACCGCCGATTGACAGCCAAATTGATTTATTTAAGATTGCATATCTGCACAGTGAAAAACAACACATACAGAATTCGGCACTTGCACATAGCCCGACAGATCAACAATCGTTTTTTGCAAAATTAAGAGCAATTTTGCTCAGAATTTTGAAAAAGAAAAGCAAATGATAGGAATTCGGGCAGACTATACAGGACAACAGATTGGTTTCAGGTAAAATGTTCTAAAATGTCCGCAGAATGCGGACATTTTTGACTTTAAATTTTTGGATAAAACGCTGGTAAATAGGGGATGGAAACAATTTACCCCTTGACAATAATGCTATAATGAAAGCTATTGAACGAATATATCATACGGAGGCTGTGAAATGCCAAAGAAAACGACCAAAGCTTACAATAACGAAAGCATATCGTCCCTCAAGGGCGCGGACCGTGTCCGTCGGCGGCCCGGAGTCATTTTCGGGTCGGACGGGCTGGAAGGATGTCAGCATTCAGTATTTGAAATTCTTTCCAACTCGATCGATGAGGCACGCGAAGGCCATGGTGACAAAATTATTATTACCCGATATCAGGATCAATCGGTAGAAGTTCAGGACTTTGGCCGCGGTATACCCGTCGACTATAATATGCATGAAAAACGCTATAACTGGGAACTTGTGTTCTGTGAACTGTATGCAGGCGGAAAGTACTCCTCGGGAAAAAGCTATGAGTATTCGCTGGGTCTCAATGGATTGGGACTTTGCGCTACTCAATATGCGGCGGAATATATGGATGTGGAAATCTATCGCGATGGGTTTCAACATACCCTGCATTTTGAACATGGCGAAAATGTGGGCGGGCTCAACAAAGAAAAAACGTCCAAAAAGGCTACCGGAAGTAAAATCCGCTGGCGGCCGGATTTACAGGTGTTTACGGATATTGATATCCCGCTGGAATATTATCAGGACGTAATCAAGCGTCAGGCGGTCGTTAATGCCGGTGTACATTTTGTTTTGCGCAATCAGACAAGTTCCGGATTTGAGGAAACCGAGTATTTCTACGAAAACGGAATCGTTGATTATGTCAACGAAATTGTCGGAAAAGAGGCAATGACACCTGTTCAGTATTGGAAAGGGGAGCGCGAGGGACGCGATCGAGCGGACAAGCCCGATTACAAAGTCCTGCTGAATGTTGCGTTCTGTTTTTCAAATCGCGTCAAACGCACGGAATATTACCACAACTCAAGCTGGCTGGAATACGGCGGCTCGCCGGAGCGCGCCGTCAAGCTGTCGCTTGTGTATATGATTGATAATTATATCAAGAGTGTGGGTAAATATAATAAGGGTGAAAGCAAAATCACATATGTGGATGTAGAAGACTGCTTGATTTTGGTATCATCCAGCTTTTCTACACAGACATCCTACGAAAACCAAACTAAAAAAGCGATTACAAATAAATTTATCTATGAGGCGATGAATGAATTCCTGCGCCATCAGATGGAAATCTATTTTTTAGAAAATCCGGATGATGCCGCACGCATCGCCGAACAGGTGCTCATCAATAAGAGAAGCCGCGAAAATGCGGAAAAGACCCGCCTGCATCTCAAAAAGAAACT
>CALLQM010000355.1 GCA_938014855.1 uncultured Clostridia bacterium
ACCCCCGATGATAAAGCGGAAACCCCTGCTGATAAAGCGGAAGCCCCCGATGATAAATCGGAAAACCCTGATGATAAATCGGAAAACCCCGATGATAAGGCAGAAAACCCCGATGATAAGGCAGAAAACCCCGATGATAAATCGGAAAACCCCGATGATAAGCCAGAAACTCCCGATGATCAATCGGAAGATGATGACGATGAGAAATCCGAATTGACCAATGAACAGAAACGGGATTTGTATCATGCTTTGGCAGACCTCGCCGACGAAGCACAAGAGTATAAAGGCGATATGCGCGATGAAGCAGAGGCACTTTTGGGAAAAGCAAATCTAAAAGCACTTTACAGCGCAGAGCAAGCAATTTTGACAAATCAACAGGTGCTCTCTTTGCTCAAACCGGATGATTACGTGAGTATGTTCGCAATGACTACTGAAACAGAAGAAGAACCGGCTGTTTTGGTAGCAACAGGTGAAACGCCGATCGATGCAGATGCGGAGCATCCATTCTTAGGAACCGCTTTTACATTTGATCCGAACTTCACCTATACGGTAGTCATCTACTATAACCGAACCACTCCATATGTGAGGGATGACGATGATGACGACGATGACGACGACGATGATGACGATCGCGGCGGAAATCGCTTGATTATCCGTGAACCTCGCGTTCCGCTAGCACAGCTTCCCAATGATGAACTCGTTACCATTTTGGACGAAGATGTGCCGCTTGGAAATCTGCCTAAGACCGGTGGATCAAGCGCAAATGCGGTAGGTAGTCTCGGAGCGGCAGCAATGCTGTTGGGAATTTTGACGAGGGGTTTTGGCAAGGGTAAAGACGACTAAAAAGCAGCAGCCGCCCTGTTTTGCAGGGAGGCTGCTTGTTCTTTATTTTTTATGAAATTCCATTCTCAAATGCAGTCCAAGGATTGACAAACACTTGATTGACTGCAAAGGCAAAGTGCAGATGTGGTCCGGTTGAATATCCGGTGGTTCCCACAGTGCCGATTTGCTGTCCTTTTTCCACCATGTCACCCGCCTGAACATCTAGCGAATGCATATGATAATGAAAACTTTTGAGTCCAAAACCATGTTCAATCAAAACAGTGTTTCCTGTCAGCTGAAGATAATCGGCAAACAGAACACGGCCGTTGTTGGTTGCCAGCACAGGAGTTCCCTCGTCTGCGGCGATATCGATGCCGCTGTGACGAGATGGATTGGGGTTATCGTTGGTGTAACGGATACAGCCAAACTCGGTTGTGATTTCGCCCTGTACAGGCTGTAAAAATGGATTTTCCCAGTAACGCTGGGGATCACTTATTTTTTTGAGCGGTTCTATTTTTTGAGTCCACTCGGCATTGGCTTTTGCGCTTAATGCAGTTTCAGAGGCGGTGCCGGGATCCATTGTAAGTTGCTGTGTCTCAAATTCCCGCTGTTCCACTTGAATGTCATAGTGAAATGCGGTTTCACCTGCCTGTATTGTGAGAGGATACACGCCGGGAGAAGTGGTATAGCGAATCGGCAGCAAGGCCGTTTGCGTACTTCCGTCTGCAAAAAATTGTGGTGTAAACTGAAGCCCAGTCTCTGCCGACAGCGCCATGCCGTCCGCAAAGTCCGCGCGTATGACAAGCGTTTCGCCTTGACGAGCGGTTGTGGGTACGGTGATTTGAACCGGTATTTTTAAATCTACTTGAAACGCATACGGTTGTTCCTGCGGAAGAACCACCTCGTAGGTATACACGCCATTTTGCTGGGGATAAAAATCCGAAAGTGTTTGTGTATTGCCGGAAAAAACAAGTTCTTCCCCCAAAGAGATCTTTACCTGAGCATCGGGAACCGAAAAAATCGGCAAACTTTCCACCGCATAAACTTCATATGTGGAAAGTTCATCTCCTTGCGTAATGGAAACCTCATTTCCTCCGATATCAACATCTAAACAGGGAAGGGGCGCTTGCGAAGATTCTGTTTTCACTGCGGTGGATGAGACCACCGAAGAAGATTCTTTCGATTCAGAAAAGGGAACGGGGCGTTCCTTTGCGGAGCATGCAGTCAACATGGAAAGAACGACCGTTAAGATGGTCAGATTGGTTAAAAAACGTTTCATAGTTTCCTCACTTCAAAGTTCATTTCCTTTATTATAGGTGTTATTTTGATGGGATTCAACCCAATAACAGGAAATACAAATAATTGGGCATTTACCGGTTGGTAAATGCCCAATTTGGTGTTATCGAACCATACAGAATTGTTTTAAGTCAAAATGTTTTTGCATGATTTCATACAGCTGAAAGCCGTAATGCTCGTACATACTCACATTTTGCTCATTATGGGTTTCCAAAGACGTCAGCAAATGATGTTCGTCCGCATATTGCAGAACGTGATGCATCAGCTTGCCGGCAATTCCTTTGCCGCGCATCGAGGGACGCACTGCAAAATAAATGATATGCATCCTCTGATCTGTTGGAATGGCGTCCGTCCAGCCGGAAGTCAGGTAGTCTTTGCCTTTGATAAAATTCCAAAGGGTTCCAAGCGAATGACCGTCACGAATCAAATAAAGCCCGGATTTCAGCGCGTAGTAGAATTCGAGTGCATAATACTTAATGGGATTGTACGGCTCAGACTCGTCGGAAACAATGATGATTCCATTTAAATCTTTGCTGTCGGCATAGATTTCGCAGTTTTCAAACATCTCATCCAAATCACAGCTAAAAAGTTCCGGCAGAAGCTTTTTACGTTTTTCTCTTTGCGGGATTAGTTGACAGTATAGAGGATCTTTTTTAAAGCAATCGGTAAGAAGCTCGTTGAGTTTCTCAAAGTCTTTTTTCTCTACACGATATAGTTGGTCGGTTTTCACGATTTCACTCACCTTTTAAAATTATACGAATCGTTGTTCGAATTTGTTTGGTGAGTATTGCTATTACATCATTCAACCCCTAAAATCATTTTTGCCGGATGGAACTGTGCGTTTGGATACTTATATTTTAGACCCAACGATTTCGGTTTGCAAACGCATAAAACCTTTCCTTTTTGATGCTGATGGGAACGTACCACTTTCTGGTATGCTATCCTCGCAAATCCATATGTTTTCACATTATTTCTCGTTCTTTTAACGGTTGTAAAAATGCATCGACAAGCAGTCGGCTGAATCAATTTCGTTCGACATTATAAACTATGTGAATGGTTGTTGATTTGATAAACGTCATATGCGTTTTTGCACGTCTGATCCAGCAGGGACTGTGGATCGGTATGGTGCAGTTCGGCCAGCTTTTGTGCGGTATAAGCAATCAGCGACGAATCGCATCTTGTCCCGCGAAAAGGCTCCGGCGACA
This sequence comes from uncultured Clostridia bacterium, assembly GCA_938014855.1. GTDB lineage: Bacteria > Bacillota > Clostridia > Oscillospirales > Ruminococcaceae > Anaerotruncus. The sequence goes on from CALLQM010000355.1 coordinate 3,324, forward strand.
TATACGGACAGTCCGTTTCCACAAGCAAACGCTCCAAAGGAACACTGGCGGCGGCCTCAACCACTTTACGTGCGTTCTTAAAGGTCACAGCGCCCCCAAAAGCGATGTACATACCGAGCTTGAGAATTTCCTTGGCCATCTCCGCACTGCCCGAATAGCAGTGCACAATGCCGCGTGGACGGTATTTCTTAAGCAGTTCCATTGTATCGGCATGCGCTTCTCGGTCATGCACAATAATGGGCAGATCAAGATCAAGCGCCAGTTGGATCTGCCGCTCAAAAACTTGTTTTTGTACATCGCGGGGAGAAAAGTCATAATGATAGTCCAGCCCGATTTCACCGATGGCAGCCACCTTCGGCTGTTTGGTATAAGATGCGATGGTATCCACATCCTGCTTGGTAAACGATTCCGCGCTGTGAGGGTGAACGCCTACGGATGCATAAACGAAATCATAAGCTTGCGAAAGCTGGATACTGGTTTTGCAGCTTTCCATATCGCAGGCGGCGTTAAGCACCGCGTGGACTCCTTTGGATGGCAGGGAAGACAGGACAGCCTCACGGTCACCGTCGAATTTTTCGTCATCATAGTGGGCATGAGTATCAAAGATATTTGTCAGCATGGCGCGCCTCCAATTTTGAATAGTTGGTGAAAAAAGGCGGGAGCATTGCTCCCGCCTTTGTGTTTTCATTATCGAATAGTTGAACCGCAGGGGATGCTGTCATCTACAAAAATGACCTTTACTTCCTTTTCACCCGCATCAGCGGCCAAAATCATACCGTTGCTTTCCACTCCGCGCAGTTTGGCAGGTTTGAGGTTGGCAACCACAATGACCTTTTTGCCGATCAGTGTTTCTGGCTCATACCAGGGATGGATGCCGGAAACGACCTGACGTCCGGCGGGAGTGCCGTCGTCCAACTGCAATTTTAAAAGCTTGTCTGCTTTTGGTACAGGTTCACATGCAGTTACTTTTGCTGCACGCAGTTGAACCTTTGCAAAGTCGTCGATTGTAATCAGCGAAGCAACGCCTTCGACTGCTTTTGGTGCATCTTTCTTCTTGGCGGGAGCTTGTTTTTTCTCCGCTTTTGCAGCTTTTTGTGCTTCCAGTTCCGCAAGTTCTTTTGCAACATCAATACGAGGGAACAGGCAGTCGTTTTTGTGGACGGCTACATTTGTCGGCAGCAATCCAAACTCTGCGGCAGATTCATAGGTGGTAATGGAAGAATCTGCTCCGATCTGATCAAAAATCTTTTGAGCGGTGCTCGGCATGAACGGAGTCAGCAGAACTGCGCAGATGCGTACGCTTTCCAACAGATTGTACAGTACAGTTGCAAGACGCGGCTTGTTGGCTTCGTCTTTTGCCAATACCCAAGGGGTGGTTTCGTCGATATATTTGTTGGTGCGGGAAATCAGTTTGAAGATTTCCACGAGTGCGTTTTGGAATGCATAAGATTCCATTTGAGTTTCATATTTACCGCGCAGTTCACGAGCCATGGTAAGCACTTCTTCATCCAGCGGATCGCTTTTGCGTTCATTGGGAAGTGTGCCGTCAAAGTATTTTCCAACCATCGCAACCGAACGAGAAACCAAATTGCCCAAATCGTTGGCAAGATCGGAATTAATGCGGTTGATTAAAGCATGATTGGAGAATAGGCCGTCCGAACCGAACGGGAATTCGCGAAGCAGGAAGTAGCGGATTGCATCCACGCCATAGCGTTCGACAAGCACGACGGGATCGACCACGTTGCCTTTGGACTTGGACATTTTGCCGCCTTCCAACAGCAGCCATCCATGTCCGTAAACTTTTTTCGGAAGCGGGAGGTCAAGTGCCATCAGCATTGCCGGCCAAATGATTGTATGGAAACGCATGATTTCTTTGCCTACAAAATGAACATCTGCCGGCCAATATTTTTCGAATTCATGGTATTTCTCATTGCCGTATCCCAAAGCAGTAATATAGTTGGTGAGGGCATCAACCCACACATAAACCACATGCTTGGGGTCAAAGGTGACCGGAATGCCCCATTTAAACGACGTACGGGACACACAGAGGTCTTCCAAGCCGGGCTTAATGAAATTATTCACCATTTCATTGAGGCGGCTCTGCGGCTCCATAAAGTTCGGATGCTCCTCATAATATTTTACGAGGCGGTCGGCAAAAGCAGACAGCTTAAAGAAATAAGCCTCTTCTTCCGCGTCGATTACTTCGCGTCCGCAGTCGGGACATTTGCCGTCATTTAACTGGCTTTCTGTCCAAAAGGATTCGCAGGGCGTGCAGTATTTGCCTTTATAAGCACCTTTATAGATATAGCCTTTGTCATACAAGGCTTTAAAGATTTTCTGAACCGATTCCACATGGTAATCGTCTGTGGTACGGATAAAACGGTCGTTGGAAATGCCAAGCATCTTCCATAGATCTTTGATTCCGGCAACGATTTTGTCCACATATTGCTGTGGGGTGACGCCGGCCGCTTGTGCTTTTTGCTCGATTTTTTGACCATGCTCATCCGCGCCGGTCAAAAACATCACATCAAACCCCTGCATTCGCTTATAGCGTGCCATAACATCTGTCGCAACGGTACAGTAGCTGTGACCAATGTGCAGTTTGTCAGAGGGGTAATAAATCGGCGTCGTGATATAAAATGTTTTTCCTGTTCCATTCATAATGGAAAGCCTCCTTGCAGTGAGTTTGATGTGCTTCACATGAATATATAGTATAACACAAAATACTAAAAATTAACAGAATTTCTATAAAAAGGGGAGATAAACCAGAAAAAAGGTTTATCTCCCTTGAAAGATCCCTATTTTGACTCACGTGCATGTAATGCCGCGGAGATAAATCCGTTAAACAGAGGATGCGGACGGTTGGGTCTCGACTTGAATTCCGGATGGAACTGAACGCCCACAAACCACGGATGGTCGGGGACTTCCACCATTTCTACAAGACGGGTATCCGGAGACATACCGGCGATTTTCATGCCGTGCTCTTCAAAGTCTTTGCGGTATTGGTTATTGAACTCATAACGGTGGCGATGGCGCTCATAGATGAGCCCTTCACCGTATGCTTCACGTGAAAGAGATCCTTCGGTAAGCTTGCACGGATAAAGTCCCAAACGCATTGTGCCGCCTTTTTCGGTGATTTCCTGCTGTTCTTTCATGATATGAATGACAGGATGTTCCGAGGATTCATCAAATTCTGCCGAATTTGCATCCGCAAAATTTAGAACATGGCGTGCATATTCAATGACCGAAATCTGCATGCCCAGACAAATTCCAAAATACGGGATTTCATGAGTGCGCGCATAATGTGCGGCGGCAACCATACCTTCGATTCCACGGTCGCCAAATCCGCCCGGAACCAGGATACCATCACATTCGGACAGCATTTCGTGTGCATTTTCCTCGGTGATTTCTTCAGAATCGATTAGACGAATATCGATGTTTGCATCGTTTGTGATACCGGCATGACGCAGAGATTCCGAAATGGAAATATAAGCGTCCGGCAGGGCAACGTATTTTCCGACAACACCGATGGTAACCTGTTTAAAGGCACCTTTCTGACGTTTGACCATATTTGTCCATTCAGAAAGATCAGGTTTATGATTTTTCAGTCCCAAATGGTGGCAGACCGCATCCGCAAGTCCTTCATTTTCAAGCATCAGCGGAACTTCATAAAGAGTGGGTGCAGTCATATTTTGAATGATATCTTCACGCCGAACATTGCAGAAAAGAGCCATTTTCTGACGCATTTCATCCGGAAGATCCATTTCTGTACGGCAGACAAGAATGTTTGGCTGAATCCCCTGTGAAAGCAGTTCCTTGACGGAATGCTGGGTAGGTTTGGATTTCAGCTCGTTGGAACCTGTGATAAACGGAACCAAAGTGACATGGATAAAGATTGCGTTTTCTTTTCCAACTTCCGTAACAAACTGGCGGATGGATTCCAGGAACGGAAGACTTTCAATATCGCCGACGGTACCACCGATCTCGGTGATGACGACATCGCTGTTTTGTTTGCCGACCCGATAAATGCGTTCTTTGATTTCGTTGGTGATGTGGGGAATCACCTGAACGGTTCCGCCCAAATAATCACCGCGGCGTTCCTTGTTGATGACCGACCAGTAAACTTTACCGGTGGTGATATTCGAGTTTACCGAAAGATTTTCATCGATAAAGCGTTCATAATGTCCCAAATCCAAATCCGTCTCAGCGCCGTCATCGGTAACAAAAACCTCACCGTGCTGATAAGGGCTCATAGTGCCCGGGTCTACGTTGATGTAGGGATCAAATTTCTGCATGGTAACGCTGTACCCTCTTGTTTTGAGCAGCCTTCCAAGCGAAGCGGCTGTAATCCCCTTACCCAGGCCGGACACCACTCCACCTGTGACGAATACGTATTTGACTGGCATAATTTCCTCCATCCCGCCGCCTGCATGTTCTTTTGGCTGAATGTAAGCAGCTGGAAAAGAATTAGGCAGCAAAAAATTCATTGTAATTTAAGAAAATATGCCGCGCATCGGGAATACCGATAATCAACCCAGAAGCTCCGCAACAAACCGGAGAAAACGCCACAGGAAGCGGCTTCTCACATTTGTTGCGGACAAGTTGCTTCTTCGTTAAGCATTCCTGTCAGAACGGCATATCATTTTATTGGTTCCATAAAAACATCAGAATCCAATAAACCAAACATTTTTTAATTCTACTCGTTTTTGATAAAAAATGCAATATCTAAAACATGCAAAGTTCTTACAAAACATCAGGAAATTTTGTATAGAGGTTGATTTTTCCACTAGCTTAAGGGGCAATGCACGCTGTTGGACAAGTAAATCCAAGGGATTGAAAAGCGATCATTCAGATAATCGACGGTATCGCAATTCATCGCGGGCGGAAAAAAATCATTATCAATAATGGGAAGTGTAAATACAACAGTAGTGCCCTCATTTTCAACGGAAGTCAATGCAATTGTACCTCCAAGTGAACAAACTGCAAATTTTGCAGTGGGAAGACCAAGTCCGTTTCCTGCAAAGGGCCCACCCTGTGGATTATATGAAAAATAAGGTTCAAAAATATGCGGCTGAATATGTGCCGGAATTCCAAGGCCAAGATCAGAAATCGAGATGCTGACATTGTTTTCAATCTTGCGCACTCGAATATCAATGCTGTTTCCCTCTTTTGTGAAACCACAGCTGTTCGACAGCACACACATGATCGCGCAAACCAGCTTGGATTGGTCACAAGAAATAGTCAAAACACCTTGCGGGATCTCATAATACAGCGGTATTTCGCTGCGCTCCGTCAAGTCCGCGCAGACTTCAAATAAGCTGTTTAAATAGCTGTATAAATCCATGCGAACCGGCCGTACAGGGGATAAACCACTTGATAAGCGCGTATATGTGGTCATCAGTTCACAGTTTCTCAGAATCAGATAGGAATTTTGATTAATCGTTTCATACTGAGCCATAATCTTAGCAAGTTCCGATCCGCTTTTTGTTTTGCGGGCATCCTGAACTAGAACGGAAAGGGTGGAGAATATCATGGACAAAGGAGTGCGATATTGACTGTTTACAGAAGAAAGAACCCGTGAAAGCCCCTCGGGCTTCATACCGGTTCCCTGAGGAGTTGGAGTCGAGATCTGCATTAAATACAGTCCAGGACAATTTTCCGGCAGAGCACAAAGAGAAACAGAAGGCTCGCTGAATAAATCCCCGCTGTTTGCGGTGGAAAAAGAGCCTCGTACAGCAATTTCCTCTTTGATACGGGAAAGGTCTCGTCCAGAAAGTAGCGTGCGCGCGCCGTCTGGCAGGGAAAGACAAGGAGAACTCAATTTTGCCGTATCGCTGCACCAGAGGATATTTAATTCACTATCCAGAATGGCAACTGGAAAATCTGCTTTCGCGTACATTGCGATTAAACGGTTTAAGAAACCGTTTTTACTCTGATAGTCCATGAACATATCCTTTCGGTAGTGGTATAGCATTATTTTTTCGGCGGCAGCTGCAAATATGCACTTTACTGGATTAGAGTTTGGTCTTTTATTTATAAATCCGTCCGCTCGACACCGCTCGACCAAATCTATTATAGTCTATCGATTAGTGGTTTTCAATA
>CALLQM010000356.1 GCA_938014855.1 uncultured Clostridia bacterium
GGTTGGATAAATACGAACGGTATCCGGTTTTAATTGTGCCAACCTTAATGCTGTTTTACGATCTGTTTGTTCATCTGAACCGTATAATCCTGTCATCATTTGAAGACCTAATTCAAAGCCATTTTCTCGGATTAAGTTCGATGCCTTTTCTACTTGAGAGGCGGTATGTCCACGTGAATTTAATGTTAACACTGCATCGGACATACTTTGTGCCCCTAATTCGATGGCTGTTACACCATAATGCTTTAGAATATCTAAGATTTCGTTATTAATGGCATCAGGGCGAGTTGAAATTCGAATTCCCTTAAACACATTTCCATGAACAAACGGTTCAGCAGCCTGCAATAGTTCCAACATATAACTACGCTCAATCGCTGTGAAGCTGCCTCCAAAAAATGCAATTTCCGCATTATTACAACGCCCACTTAGTTCCTTTTCAGCCGTAAAGCATAATTCCTTTACATATGATTTTGTAGGCTGAGTTTGCGTTCCAGAAATACTTTTTTGGTTACAAAAACTGCATTGATTGGGACAGCCGACATGTGGCACAAAGATAGATAAATTCGCGTGCTTCATTGGCCCATCAATTTTAAGGCTTCTTTAGCAGCTGCTTGTTCCGCACTTTTTTTGCTTGCTCCTCGGCCGCGCCCTATAACATTACTATTTAAATGTACTTCTACTACAAACTTTTTATTATGATCCGGACCGGACTCTTCCACTAAAACATAAGTGAGTTTCTCTTCGGGATTTTTTTGAGTGATTTCTTGAAGCATTGTTTTATAATCATTAAATGCAAATTTATTTTTATTTTCTAACACATCAACAACAAAATATAGAACAAATTTTCTTGCAGGTTCGATGCCTCCATCCAAATAAATCGCAGCAATCAATGCCTCAAACGCGTCGGCCAAAATTGATGAGCGAGTACGTCCTCCCATCATCTCCTCGCCTCGTCCGAGTTTGAGATAGTCTCCAAGATGAATTTCTACGGCAAATTCACACAAGGATTTTTCACATACCATTGCTGCTCTCAGTTTTGTTAATTCTCCTTCTGCCAAATGAAATGTATTAAACAGATAATCAGATACAATAATTGAAAGAACTGCATCACCTAAAAATTCTTGTCGTTCATTACAAGACAGATTCTTTTTCACTTCATTTGCGTAAGACGAGTGTGTCAAAGCGATATCAAGATATTTTTTATTCTGAAAGGTATAGTCAATTTGTTTTTCAAGTAAATTGACATCTTTTAAATTCTCCATTTCAGTTCTCCTTTGCTTTCAACAGAGCAAGTGAATGTTCAATTTGTTGGATGACTCCACGCTCCGTATATTCCTTGGCTTGTCGAATAGCATTTTTAAATGCTCGTGCATCAGAGCTCCCATGAGCTTTAATAACCGGTTTTCTTATTCCCATTAATGGTGCTCCGCCGTATTCCTTATAATCCATTTTTTCTTTAAAACCATTTACTCCATTTTTGACGCATAAATATCCAAATTTAGATATCGTTCCTTGTGTAAATATTTCTTTTAATTCTCCTGCAAACCATTTACCCAAACCTTCTGTTAGTTTCAAAATAACATTACCAGTAAATCCATCGCAGACTGCTACATCACAAAAACCAAACGGTAGATAGCGCGGCTCTACATTTCCAATAAATTGGATTGGAGCCTGTTGCAGCAAGGCATTTGCATCTTTTTGTAATTCAAGACCTTTAGAATCCTCTGCGCCAATGTTTACAGTTCCAACGCGTGGATTTTTTACACCAAGAATATTTTCCATATACAAGCTTCCCATAATACCAAATTGTGCTAGCATTTCCGGACGACATTCTTTATTTGCACCGATATCCACCAACATATAACATCCATTTTCACAAGGGATCGCTGTTGCCAAAGCGGCACGTTTAATACCTTTGATACGTTTTACATAAAGTGAAGCTCCAACTACTACGGCGCCTGTAGATCCTGCACTTACAAAGGAATCTCCCTCACCATTCGCCAGCATTTTAAGTCCAACCGCCATTGTACAATCATCATAAGATTTTACAATCTCAGTAGGATCAATATCTACAGGAATTACACGATCTACATTCGTAATATCAATATGATCCAGAGAAATATTTTCTGCTTTACAGACCTCATGAATTACTTGTTCACTTCCGCATGCCAGTATATCTACTCCATATTCGGAGACAGCCATAGCACATCCTTTTAAAATCTCCGTTGGGGCTTTATCTCCACCGAATACATCCACTATGATTCTCATGATTCCAGCTCCTCTTCTTGCGTCAAAACTTGTTTAAGATGTGAAATACCGCGCTGCGCAATCGTTAGATATCGCTGTTGCTTATCTTTAATGCGGGTTTCGCTAGGCGGTAACAAACCCATATTGGCTCCCATAGGCTGAAAATCCACACAGTCACTGCTGATATACGCAGACAACACTCCACTCATGCAGTCCATAGGTAAAATGAGATTACGTTTTCCTAGCAGTTGCCTCGCTAAATGTTTACCAGCCAAAATACCAGACATTGCGGATTCCATATATCCTTCTACGCCAGTAATTTGACCAGCAAAGTACATCTTATTGTTGTTTTTTAATTGGAATTGTTGATTAAGCAAATTTGGAGAATTTAAAAACGTATTTCTGTGCATCACACCATATCGTGCAAATTCCGCATTTTCCAATCCTGGAATCATAGAAAACACACGCTTTTGCTCACCAAACTTTAAATTCGTTTGAAAGCCCACCAAATTATATAAGGTTCCGGCTGCATTCTCGCGACGAAGCTGAACCACAGCCCATGGTCGTTTCCCGGTTTTGGGGTCACGGAGGCCAACAGGCTTTAGTGGACCATAACGGATTGTATCTGCACCACGCTTTGCCATTATTTCAATCGGCATACAGCCCTCATAAACATGTTTTTCCGGTCGGTCAAATGCATGAAGTTCTGCAGATTGTGCATGTAGCAATGCATCATAAAATCGTTCATATTCATCACGGGTAAAAGGACAATTAATATAATCACAATCACCACGATCATACCGTGCAGCAAAAAATACTTTTTCCATGTCCAATGAATCAAAGGTAACAATTGGAGCAGCCGCATCGTAAAAACTAAGTAAACCGCCACAAATTCTTTTTATATCATCTGCCAAAGAATCAGATGTGAGTGGGCCTGTGGCAATTACCGCATATCCATCTGTCGGCAATTGCTTTACTTCTTCATGAATTACCTCAATATTTTTATGAGCAGTAATTCGTTGAGTTACTAAAAGAGAAAATGCATTGCGATCAACCGCAAGTGCACCGCCCGCTGCTACGCTAGTTTGTAATGCGCAATCAACGGTGAGTGAACCTAACATTCTCATTTCTTCCTTTAGCATTCCTGCAGCAGATCCAAGACGTTTTGCTTTTAGTGAGTTTGAACAAACTAATTCAGCAAAATTGGGGCTATGGTGCGCTGGAGAATACTTTTCCGGCTTCATTTCGTAAAGCTGTACTTGTATTCCTTGATTTGCTAGTGCCCATGCTGCCTCACAACCTGCGAGCCCAGCTCCAATTACCTTTACCTTCATTCGTTGTTGTCTTCCTTACTCTTTTTTTCAATAGGACGAGCATAATCACAACTATCTTTTAAGCAGTGAATCATTGCTCCTCTGCCTGATTTTTTATAAAGGGTAGATCCACATTTTGGACATTTTTCTTCCAGCGGTTTGTCCCATGTCATGAAAGAACATTGCGGATTATGTTCACATCCAAAATATGCTTTTCCATGTTTCGATTTTTTAGCTAAAACTTTTCCACCACAAATAGGGCAGATACCACCGGTTTCTTTTACTATTTTTTTGGTATTTCGGCACTCAGGAAAACCTGGACAAGCTAAAAACTTTCCGTATCTACCGATCTTAATTACCATTTTACGTCCGCACAATTCACATACAATATCTGTTTCTTCATCCGGTACTTTCATTCTTGTACCTTCCATATTTTTTTCGGCCTGTTCTAACGTTTCCATGAAAGGTCCGTAAAAATCATTGAGCATTTTCACATAATCTGCTTTACCTTCTTCTACCGCATCAAGATTTTTTTCCATCTGAGCAGTAAAATCTACATTAACAATATTGGAAAATTGTTGTTCCATTAATTGAGTAGTTACTTCACCAAGAGCAGTCGGCTTTAAAGCTTTGCCCTCTCTTTCCACATATCCTCGCGCAAGAATCGTTGTAATAGTCGGCGCATACGTACTTGGACGGCCTATACCATTTTCTTCCAACGTTTTAATTAAGGATGCTTCTGTGAACCTCGCTGGAGGTTGTGTAAAATGTTGATTTGGAGTTAATTCTTGCAGCTTGAGTTCATCACCTGATTCAAGTGGTGGCAAAGCAGCCGATTTCTCGTCTCCTGTTTCTTTGGATTCTTCATATAAAACTGTAAATCCGTCAAATTTTACGGTAAACCCGGATGCTTTAAACAGACAATTTGCAGCCTGGATATCAATTGCAACTGTATTCAACAAAGCATTAGCCATTTGACTGGCAATAAAGCGTTCCCAAATTAATTTGTACAGCTTATATTGTTCTATCGATAAGCTTTTTTTAATTCTATTTGGCGTAAGTGACGGGTCTGATGGACGAATTGCTTCGTGAGCATCCTGAGCATTTTTTTTACTTTTGAATACTCGACGAGTGCTCGGAATATATTCTTTACCATATTTATCTAAAATATAGGTTTTCGCCATCTCTGCAGCTTCATTCGATATTCTTAAAGAGTCTGTACGCATATACGTGATAAGACCCGTAGCTCCCAATCCCTCAATTTCAATACCTTCATATAGTTCCTGAGCTACTTTCATGGTACGCCGTGATTGATAGCCAAGACGACGTGATGCCTCCTGTTGTAAAGTCGACGTAATAAATGGTGGAGCAGGAGATTTTCTGCGTGTTCCTTTTTTTACATTGCTTACAACATATTGTGCTCCTTCAAGAGATTTTACAATTTCCTGCGCTTTTTGTTCATTAGAAATATCTGTTTGTTCTAATTTTTTATTTTCCACCGCATATAATTTTGCTGAAATTAATTTTTTGGTATCCACTTTTGCATTTAATTTTGCATCAATGCTCCAATATTCTTGTTGAACAAATTTTCGAATTTCTTCTTCACGATCCATAATAATTCGTACAGCAACCGATTGTACTCGCCCTGCCGATAACCCTTTGCGTATTTTACGCCATAGAAAAGGACTGATTTTATAACCAACAATGCGATCAAGGATACGGCGTGCCTGCTGTGCATTTACCAACTTTGTGTCAATTGTTCGCGGATGTTCCATGCCCGCTTTGACACCGCTTTTTGTAATTTCATTAAAGGTTACACGATTATCTTGTTCCAGATCTACACCCAGCAACTGTGCTAGATGCCATGAAATAGCTTCTCCTTCACGGTCCGGGTCAGTTGCAAGATATATCGTGTCGCTTTTTTTAGCCTTTTTCTTTAATTCTTTAATACGCTCTTTTTTTCCTTTATTATTAACATATTTTGGAGCGAAATTGTTGTCTACATCAACACCTAATTTACTTTTCGGTAAATCCCGCACATGCCCCATTGATGCAATCACATCAAAATCTTTACCAAGATATTTTTGTATCGTTTTTGCCTTTGCAGGCGATTCTACAATCACTAGATTGGACATGGTATCATCCTTTCTTGGGATACATTTATATCAATACACCATTTTGTGTAGTTACATACAAATTTAAATTATTGGTTAACAATATATCGTTTTCCGGGTAGACTGCTTATAAGTTCCTCAAGTTCTAATTCTGTAAGAGCAGCTAAAACTTCCATAGCAGAATACCCCGTTTTTGCAGTAATAGACTCACAATCAACTGGCTGAGAATCAATCAGTTGATAGATTTGAGCGGCTAATTCCGATACTCCTCTTTGTTTTAGTTCCTGTTCACTAAGCTTTAATATTGGAATATGAGACTCCTGCGCCACCATATCTAATTCTTGTTTATTAGAAGAGTGAGAAACATGCTTTACTTTTTTAGGTCTATTTATAATAGGCTTAATATTTTTCCCAGAAGCATGCTGAACTTTAGACACAATTGTTCTCGGGTCCATTTTGTCAGGAAATCGATTGATATATTCTTCTAAAATACTATAAACGTTAATAACTATTTTACTGCCTTCACGAATGAGCTGATTACAGCCCGCCATACTGATATCAAAAATTTCTCCTGGTACTGCAAAAACATCCCGGTTTTGTTCCAAAGCATGATGCGCTGTATTCAGTGCTCCGCTTCTCTCTGGTGCCTGCACAACAACAACACCAGCTGATATACCGGAAAGTATACGATTTCGAATATTAAAATGATAGCGAACGGGTCTTTCTCCAAATGGAAATTCAGTAATTAAAGCTCCTCCGCTATCCAAAATCTGCTTTTTTAAATCATGACTTAAAGAGGGATAATTAATGTCCTGACCGCATGCAAGTAATCCAATTGTACGCCCGTGTGAAGCCAGCGCGCCTTCATGACTAGCATAATCTATGCCAACAGCAAGTCCGCTGACAACAACACAGCCCGCGGCAGCCAAATCAAAAGAAAGACGACGCGCTGTCAATTCACCATATGATGTGCTTTGACGTGTTCCAACAAGTGTAAGCAGCAGATCGTCATTTAATCCTGACAAATCTCCTTTTACATATAATGCGCAAGGGATACAATCAATATTTCGAAATCCAACAGGATAATCACTATGATCAGGAGTTATTACTGTACATTCATACTTTTGAGCAAGACGCAAGGTTTCTCTCGCATCTTCAAGAGAAACCGACTTGATTTTATCAATTTCCCCGGGAGCAAATAATCCAGTTTGCATCATTTGTTCTCGAGTCATATCATAAAGTAAATCGGGTGAACCAATTTGTCTGAGTACTTTATCTGCTTTGATACTGCCAACACCTAGTGCACGCTGCATCCAAACCCAGTATATTGCGTCAGTCATGTCCGTTCCTCCGCTGTCCTTTTTACCGGTTCATCTCCCATAGTACAATTCCAGCTGCCATTGCTGCATTGAGTGATTCGCTATTAGGTTTCATTGGGATAATCATTGTTTGGCTGCATTGCTCAATAACTTCCTGTGATAAGCCATTCCCTTCATTACCAATTACAACTGCACAAGCACTTTTTAATGAAGCTTCCTGGATAGGAATCGCATGATCATCTAATGCAGCAGCATAAACTGTTATTCCATTTTCTTGAAGCATTCGGATAGAACTGTTGATATCTTCCGTTACATGAATTGGTAATTTAAATATACCACCCATAGAAGCGCGCAACACTTTCATGCTATATAAATCCGGACAATCGTGAGAAAGAATCACTCCATCCACACCAAAGGCGGCTGCTGTGCGTAGAATTGTTCCTATATTTCCAGGGTCTTGTAAGGAAGAAAGCAGGAGAAATTTACCGTTACAGTCTATTTTAACATCTGTCATCTTATTGTCAAGCATACTAAATACGCCAAACACGCCTTGTGTGCTAACTGACTTAGCTAACTTTTGCGCAACAGACTGTGAAATGCGTAAAAATTGATGCGATGTAAGAGCAATGGATTGAATATCATCAAAATACCGATCCATTGCATCTTCTGTTGCAAAAAGCATATGCGATTGATAGCCTGCAGCATATGCCTCTGTTGTTAGTTTCATTCCCTCTGTAACAACTAGGCTCTGTTCATAGCGTGCTTTTTTTGAAGAAGCAAGCTGCACATATTGTTTCACAGCAGGATTTTCTCGTGAAGTAATTTCTTTATAATTATTTTTCATTTTATCACGCCCTTAGCAAAATACGCCCACGTCATAGACGCGGGCGTACACATTCGCTTATTAGAGAGCTGCTTTTGCCTTTTCGACAAGTGCAGTAAAAGCCGTGGCGTCGTTAATTGCTATCTCGGAAAGCATCTTTCTGTTGAGAGCGACACCCGCTTTTTTGAGGCCGTTCATAAAGGTACTATAATTCATACCATTCATACGGCAAGCAGCAGAAATACGGGTAATCCACAGGCTGCGCAAATTACGCTTTTTCATTTTTCTGCCAGCAAAAGCATAATTTCCAGATTTCATGACCTGCTGTTTGGCCATTTTAAAGAGTTTGCTCTTTGCGCCAAAATATCCTTTGGCAAGTTTTAGTGTCTTTTTTCTTCTTTTACGCGTCATAATTGCGCCCTTAACACGAGCCATATCTATTTACCTCCGTTATGATACGATTATTTATAAGGAATAAGCATTTTAATCGTTGCCGCATTGGTCTTATCTGCATAAGTACCTTTACGAAGACGACGAGTTCTTTTGGTATCCTTTTTGGTCAAAATATGGGATTTAAACGCATGGGCGCGTTTTACTTTACCGTTTTTAGTGAGCTTAAAGCGCTTTTTTGCACCAGTATGAGTCTTTAACTTAGGCATTTTTATTTCCTCCCTTTGTATTGGTTACCGGCTTTGCAGAAATGAACATTACCATACTGCGGCCTTCCATTTTAGGCTGTTTTTCTACAACACCGTACTGGGACACGGCATCGGTAAAACGTTGCATTATGGTTGAGCCTAATTCGGGATGCGCCATCTCACGGCCTCTAAAACGCAATGCAGCTTTCACCTTGTCCCCGGCCTCAAGGAACTTGATTGCACGGTTGACTTTTGTGTTAAAATCATTTGTATCAATATTCAAAGAAAGACGAACCTCTTTGATGTCGATTACCTTCTGATTTTTTCTGGCTTCCTTTTCACGTTTTGCCTGCTCGAATTTATATTTCCCATAATCCATCAATTTGCAAACAGGCGGTACAGCCTGAGGAGCAATTTTCACAAGGTCTAGGTTTTGTTCAATTGCAATCTCCTGTGCGGCCGCATTTGACATAACACCCAACTGTTCACCATTAGTGCCTACCAGACGAACTTCCTTGTCTCTAATCCCCTCGTTGATGAGCAAATCCTTACTGCTAATACGAAACACCTCCAAAGCCTATTTATCAAAATGAAACTGAGCGCAGACAGAAACTGCCCACGCTCATCAATTACTTCGTTGTTCCTACTAAGGAAAAACCGTATTGACCAACCGTTCTAATAACGGCAAGGTGAGAACAGCAACCGTTCTGCTTTGTTTACTTGAGAAGTATACCACGCTCAACAAGATATGTCAACCCTCATCTAACAATTTTTCTATTTAAATAATTATACTATAATTTCCTGAGATAATGTAAAAGAGTAAAGAATACATTCTTTAACTGGCATACCAAGACTTTGAGTAAGAACTTTTTGGTATAATTCCAGCTGAATATGATAGCGTTCTACAAGCTCTTGTGTGGATTTCACATAGTCTGTTTTATAGTCTACAATAACAGCACTGCCATCTTCCACAAAAACACAATCTGCTACTCCTTGAATTGCAGTTTTTCCACCATTGTCCAGCAGATCGGTATATTCTCCTAATGTTTCTTTTCCTGTTTCAGATAAGAATCTTAGTTCACGCCATACTTTTTCAGAAGCAAATATGCGATTTGCAAGAGAACTATTGAAAAAACGTTCTAGCCGCTGGATAGAAAGTGCTTCTCCTTCCTCTTTGGATAGATATTTCTTTTGTACCATACGATTTATTTCTTTTTGCACATCATACGATGCAGAACGATAATTCGCAAACTGCATAAACTTATGCATTGCATTTCCCTTTTGCGCACCTGTAAGACCTTCTTTTTGCATAAATGCTGGTCGCCTTGCAAAACGATAATTTTTTGCTGTATCAGCTTTTGCTAATTGAGAAACCGCAATTTTAGTCGGAATTATAGTTTGTTCCTTGTAAGGGTAACGGAATTCCAATCTGTTTTTTAACTGTTCTGCAAACTTTATATTCGGCTCTATCGATAGTATTGCCTCCTCATTTTCATGATTAAGCTTATCGTCATTAACAGGTACCACTTCCATTTGTAAAGGCGCTGATGAATTTTTTTTATAAGTCTTAATTCCATAACCCGCTAATATTCCCGCTAAATCTTCATGGTGCAATGCTGCCATTAAGATCCAGTCCAAATAATTTGATGCACTTCGAACTATATATGAAGGTAACTTCCCATGTTTGTTTGTTTTTGATACCAATCCTGATAATTTTTCTTCCACTTTTTTAATAGTACCTGTTAAAAACAAGGTTTCTTTAGCTCGAGTGAGCGCTACATAAAGAATTCGCAGCTCTTCTGAAAGCATAGAACGTTCAATTTCAAGCTTTAGTGCCTGCATTGGTATCGTAGTAAACTGAATCATTTTTTCAAAGTTACGCCGCATACAAGCAAAGCCAAGCCGAGAATGTAAGAGAGTGTTACTTTTTAGATCTTCCTTATTAAACTGTTTGGCACAGTCACACAAAAACACAACTGGAAACTCCAGTCCTTTGGAACGATGAATACTCATAATACGTACCACATCCGCCTTTTCAGACAATGTAGATGCAGGTGCCAAATCAGATCCTCGTTCTAATAACCGATCTAAAAAAGTGATAAACCCAGAAAGTCCCTTGTAACCATTCGCGTGGTAATCACAGGCATACTGCACCAATAAAAGCAAATTTGACCGCCTTGCCTGTCCATATCGCATAGCCTGCACTTTTCCAACATAATCGGTTTCCTCATAGATTCTTCGAATAATTTCATCTGCAGTTGCTCCCGCAGCAAATTGTCTAAGAACGCTTAAGGTTGAAAGAAATTCTACAGCATGTTTATTTCCCTTCTCAGCATTTTTACAAACAGCGGTATAAAGAGAACCTTTCTTTTGCTCAATGCGAATAGCTGCCATTTCATCTGCAGTAAATCCAAACAGTGCAGACATCATTGCCGCAGTAAGATCAATATCCCGCAGAGGATTACTGATTACACGAAGTAAAGCTATAACTGGTGCTACTTCTTTTGTAGTTAAAAACCCACTCTTAGGTTCAGCCCATACTGGTACACTCTGTTTATTTAATGCATTAATATAGGCCTGTGTTTTGGCTGAAGGAGATCGCAGGAGAATGCAAATGTCTGAAGGACGAATCGCACGCAGCTTACCCTCATCTGTTATCTGCTTTTGCTCTTTTAACATCTTTGAGATTGTCTGTGCAACATAGTCTGCTTCAATAACAGTTTTATCGCGTTCTCCTGTATAATCACTTATATCTATCAATTTGATTGAGCAGCCACGGTGTCCTTTTTCAGGGAAATTAGCACCTGCAACGAGTGCCTCTTCTTCGTTATAATCAATCTCACCGATTTTTTCGCTCATAAGTAAAGAAAAGAAAAAATTGATACAGCCTGTAATTTCCTGAGCACTACGAAAATTCTTGCCTAATACAATTTTAGCAGGATAGTCAGAACCATTGTAAGACGCATATCTTTTTTTCTTTTCCATAAATAATTCTGGCATTGCCTGCCGAAACCGATAGATACTTTGCTTAACATCTCCCACCATAAACAGGTTTTCTTCATGGTTAGAAATCGCTCGAAAGATCATCTCTTGTGCCGCATTAGTATCTTGAAATTCATCAATTAAAACTTCATCATATAGCTGAGAAGTTGATTTAGCCAATTGTGTAGGCGCATTTCCTGGACCAGCAGGACGTACCAATAACGTAATTGCATAGTGCTCCATATCCGAAAAATCCATGAGATTTCGCTGTTGCTTTGCTTGCATAAACGTGCGGTCAAAATCCTTTACTAAATCAAATAGCAAACCAACGAGCGGACGCAAAACAGTCATATCTTCTTTAAATTCTTTCGCTGTTGCACAAAATTGTTTTTCGCATAGAGACTTTATCATATTTTTGACTTGTTTTCGCAATGACTGTACCATATCTTTTCTAGGGTCGTCTCCCCTTAGAGATCCAAGTCTATCAAAACAAAAGCAAGACAACTTTTGGCATATAATATCCCAATCCCGAGAATCCACAAAAGCTTTAACCTGCTGAATCTGCCTTAAATCGTTTGAAAAAGGCTCGAAATATGCGGCACTCATTTTTTCATCTTCCGTGATAATAGCCAAGGCCTGCTTGATAAGATCTTCTGCATAGCACAAAGCATCCCCTGCGTAATTTAAAATACATGAACCCCAAATAGAATCAGCTACATGTACTCCTTGCCCATATAGCAGTAATGTTTGATCCAACCAATCTATGTAAAATGGATGAGAACGCACAAAGTCATATAGACGAAATAGTGTGGAAAATACAGCGCTGTCATCTCGTCCTGAACGTAACAGCTCGATCAGACGTCCGAATTCTCCACTTTTATCTTGCTGATAAAAACGCTCTACCGACTGTTTTGCACTATCCATCCTTAAAATATCTAATTCCTTATCATCTGCTGTACGGATATTAGAAGAAATTCCAAGCTTCTGAAAGTTACTTCGAATTAAATCCAAACAAAGCGCATGAATGGTGCTGATTTGTGCCCGAGCCAACAAAAGCTGCTGCCGCTTTAAATGCGCATTATTTGGATTCTCTGCTAAAAGTGCAGTTACACGAGCCATAATACGCTGTTTCATTTCAAGAGCGGCCGCGTTAGAAAAGGTTACTACTAATAAACGGTCAGCATCAACAGGATTCATTCTATCCAAAATCCGACCTACTACACGCTCAACCAATACTGCGGTTTTTCCGCTACCTGCTGCAGCCGATACTAACACAGTTCCTCCACGTGCATCAATGGCATCCCGCTGTTGAGGAGTCCATTGTTTCTCAGCCATTGTTCTCATCCTTTCGCATCAATTCAAGTATAGCAGATCTGTCCATTTCTGTAATCTTGCGGACAGCATCTCCCTCTTCGTGCGCACAGATTGCATGGTAATCGCACCATTTGCAAGGCATATAGCGAGAAATTCCGTCCACTGGAGCAGCTGAAATGTTCCCTTTATGCAATTCGTTTGCTAGATTTTTAATAAGGGATTCTACGCGTCCTTTGATTTTCCCCATCTGAGATAAGGTAGCCAATGAAGAATGGGCATCAAAACTACCATCCTTTTTGGTTTTAGCCGGAATAAATATACCCGCTAGATCCGCTTCCATTGCAGAAAGCACCTCACGATTTTCTAATAAGATCCCATTCATTTTCATCTGTTTTCTCTGCGCTTTCTTAGCTGCTTTTTCATCTGTATCACGATCCGCAGATAGAACTTTATCCTTTGCAGGCATATAAAGAACACCTGCCGGTATATTGTGTACATGATTATTTTCTTCAAAATAATTGCATAGAGAAAATAGGTAAATTAGCATTTGCATATTTAACCCATAATACACATCAGATAATTTAAACTCTTTAGATCCCGATTTATAATCCACCACACGAACATATTGAATTCCATCTTTTTTCATAACATCGACTCGGTCTACAACACCTTCTACTACAATTCGAAAACCGTCTGGTGTAAATAGTTCCAACGGTTTATGCTCAGCGTCCATCCGAATTGGAAGTTCAAACGCTACTGGTTCAAATTGACTTTGAGCAAATTCCTCACCTAATCGTTTCAGCAACCGTACAAGCGTATCGACCAATCGAGTGAATAAATATCGAAAACGAGCAGACATAGATGAAAGGTCTAAAATTCGTTCAGAAAGATATGTATGTATGATTTTCGATACTTCTTGCTGTAATAATTCAGTTTTAAGATCTAAAAGTCCTGCTCCACCATATTTTTTTACCATCTGTTCCAAAACAACATGAATTAAAGATCCCGATTCAATTGGATTAAATTCCACTTTACGGCGTGGCTTTAAATTGAGACCCGACTGACAAAAATAGTAAAATGGACAACTATAATATTTTTCAATCCGGGAAGGTGATATTTTAATTTCATCACCAAATAATTTTTTGGCCAGTGCTGGATTTGTAATTTTATACTCCTTCCATTCACATGCATCCTTTAAAGCTTGCAATTTTTGTGGTGCTTTTTCAGCAAAATAATACTTTAAAGTTTCTTGCTCTGCTGTTTGCTGCCTCCAATTTTTAGTCATAACATCAAATGCTGTTTTTTCATTGAAGATCCTTTCTACAGCACAATTAGAATCAGGCTGTATTTTAAGACCTAGCATATCCTCAATCTCTTGAAAAACGTGGGAAGGAGTCAATCCCTTTCCCGCAGTATCTTTTAGTGGACAAGTCAGCCATAATTTCTCGGATGCTTGCGTTAATGCAAAATAAACATAATATTTTTCAAAAAGCGCCGTTTGTTCGGGGCTACGAAGTAGATCGATTCCGTGATTGCAAAGAACTGTTCGCTCTGTAACAGAAAAAATACCGGATGGCTCAGACCAACGCGGAAATTCTCCTTCATTCAGCCCAATTATAAAAACTGCTTTGGGCTCATTAGGCCGAATTCGATCTGCAGTACCAACAATGACTTGATCCAACGTTTGAGGCAAAGTTCCAATATCTGCTGTTGAAATGCTCATACGAAACAAATCAATTAGCCGCGCAAGTGGTATATAAACCCCATTTAGCGCACCGCCAAATGCATCGAGTAAGCCTATGATCGCATCCCAAACTTGCGTACCTCTATCAAGAAAATGCTTTTGCTCTTCTTTAGGCATACACTCTGCGCTTTCTATCAAATTCTGTACGGCATTGCAATCTGTCAAATACTGAAAAATGGCTGATGCGAATTGCCGGCCATCGCAGTCCTTAATTCGCTCTTTAAGGCGTAAAAGCGGAGAAATTAGCTTTAAACGTACCGAATTAAGAGCAGTCAAACGCTTTTCCTGCTCATTTGATAAACTTTCTTGCATACCGTCCGGATGATTTACAAATTCGTGTGTCCACTCACTGCCGGATATACTCCAAATATAACAATAATTTTCAAGCATCCCGGCTTCAATCTCTTTGATACCCGTTATACACTGTTTTGATAACGCAAGTAGATATTCTGAATCAAAATTACTTCGAACCGCTTCCAATGCGCATAATAACCCGCTTACCAGCGGATACACTTGAATGTCAGACCTAAGATCCGTGAAAAATGGAATATCATAGCGGGCAAAAACCGTTTGAAGCGGCACCAAATAACGCTCTAGATTACGTGCAATTACAGCAATATCATGAAAACGATAGCCTTGATCTTGGATCAAGATAGAGATCTGCGCCGCCACATAACCAAGTTCATCATAAACATCTTCGCATGATGTACATAAAACCTGATCTGCCGAAAAGTCACATAAAGTGTGCGGTTCGTTCAGAAAATTCTCTGCAATGTAAGCTAAATCCGGATGCTCAAATCGATGAGGCTGTTTCAGTATCAGCGGTTTTGCAATTCGGCTGCCGCATTTTTTTGCTTCCTGTACAAATCGATTTGCCGTAGACGTAACAGCGGCAACAGCGCTGGTTTTATCCGAAATATCTAGTCCTTCACAAGTAAGAGCTACAGTAATCTCTTTACTTTTCATAAGAATATGCTGTAAGATTTTCCATTCTGTACCCATAAACGCCATAAAACCGTCTATAAATACATGATAAGCACCAAAGAAATCCTCATCTTCTAATCGATTGCAGGCTCGCGTTAAACTGTCATCCGGATCTTGATATCCCCGGTCAATAATGGCTTGATAACCTTCAAAAATTAGGGCTATTTCTTTTAACTTTTCCGTTAGTGCAGTATTGCCGCTTTGCATAGCAGCTGTTCGCAAAGAATCAGGATCAGCACCTGCTGTTTTAAGTTCACTGATTGTTTGGCACATGGTGGAAATAAACGCAGCATTTCCACTGCTCTTGCCATAGACTTTAAGCCCTCCACCTAAACCTAGTTCTTCCAACGCCACATTCATTAGCAAAAATTTTGCTGTTTCATCTAAATGGATGCCGGCTAGTCCACCAAATTCTCGGAAAATCCTGTCGCTAAGACGTGTAAAGCTCAAAACCTCTACAGCGAGAGCATCCTTTGGTCCAAGCAGCCTATAAAGCGCTTTTTCACTTTCAAATGAGGATTGTTCAGGTACCAATAAAATGGCTTTTTCGCCCGCTTTAACACAATCACAAATGCGTTGATAAAGCAGCGTTGTCTTTCCTGTTCCGGCAGTCCCTAAGATAAGATGCAGCATGTATCCACCTTCGTTTCCAGATAATTGTATGCTAATACTACCATAAAAACGATAAAAAAGACAGGACCTAACGGCACCTGTCTTTTTATTCATCTTATAATCCCATGCCGAGTTTAATTGCCCGCATATTTGGTTCAGCAAGATGCTGCTTTTTAGGCGGTACACATTTTAAAATCGCTTTCTCTACTGTTTCATGAGCAGCAAACTTTGTTTCTGCCAAGACTTTTCCCAAAATAATAATATTCGCAAGTCCTTGCAGATTTTGAGTTTGAGACAATTCAGTAGCGGGAACATAGAAGCATTGGATATCTGTCCGATGGCATTTTTTATTCACCAATGAACTATCAATAACAGCTACGCCGCCCGGAACAACTTTATCAATAAACTTATCATATGAAGGTAAGTTCATTGCAACTAAAACGTCAGGATTAAGCACAAGCGGGGAACCAATCGGCTCATCGGAAAGACAAACACTGCAATTTGCGGTACCGCCCCTCATTTCCGGTCCATAGGAAGGCAGCCAAGATACACACTTATCCTCAATCAATCCAGAATAGGCAGTAATTTTTCCAGCAAACAGAACACCCTGTCCGCCAAATCCGGCTAAAAGCATATTAAGCATTATGCTTCACCCCTTCCTGCGTTCTGTCCGTATAAACGCCAAGAGGATAATATGGGATCATATTATCTCTTAGCCATTGAATGGCCTCTATTGGCGTAAGTCCCCAGTTGGTTGGGCATGTAGAAAGCACTTCTACAATTGAAAAGCCTTTTCCTTCCATTTGTGCCGTAAAGGCCTTTTTAATAGCCGCTTTTGCTTTTTTAATATTAGGAACACTATCCACTGCAACACGCTCAGCATATGCAGTACCGCTTAAGGTAGACAGCATTTCACATACACGAATCGGATATCCTGCAGTATTTGTATCACGACCATATGGAGTTGTCTGAGTAACCTGCCCAGGCAGCGTAGTTGGAGCCATCTGACCGCCAGTCATTCCATAAATACCGTTATTTACAAATATTACGGTAATATTTTCGCCACGGGTAGCCGCATGTACTGTTTCAGCAGTACCGATTGCCGCAAGGTCTCCATCGCCCTGGTATGTAAATACCATATTGGCAGGGATAGCACGTTTTAGTCCTGTAGCTACGGCAGGAGCACGTCCATGTGGTGCTTCGACAGCATCACAAGCAAAATAATCATAAGCCATAACGGAACATCCTACCGGTACTACTCCAACCGTTTTTCCTTCAATATCAAGTTCGTCAATTACTTCTGCAACCAGTTTATGAATCACGCCATGCGTACAACCGGGACAGTAATGGGTAGGAACATCCAGTAATGCATGGGGTCTTTGATAAACAATCGCCATTACTTGTCACCTCCTGCCAATTTTTCGATTTCTGCTAATACTTCTGCTGGTGTTGGAATCACACCACCGGTACGCCCAAAGAACGCAACCGGTACTTTGCCGTTCACAGCTAAACGAACATCTTCAACCATCTGTCCCATACTCATTTCAACGGTAAGAAAAGCTTTCGCTGTTTGTGCCGCTTTTTGAATCACTGCGGACGGATAAGGCCACAGTGTCTGCGGACGAATCAAACCAGCTTTGATGCCTTTTGCTCTTGCACTGTTAACAGCACTTCTTACAATTCGAGAAGTTGCACCATAGGCCACGACTACAATGTCGGCATCATCAACCAAATATTCTTCTGCCCTTGCTTCGTTTTCTTTGATTTTCTCATAGCGCTCAAAACGTTCCTGAATCTTTTGCTCCAGTTCCGTAGCCTGAAGATAAAGTGAGTTAACAATATTATGAGAACGTTTATTTTTATGACCTGTAGTTGCCCAAGATTCTTTATCAAAAGTAACAACTTTCTTTTCCGGAAAGACAACCGGTTCCATCATCTGTCCAAGCATTCCATCGGCTAAAATCATTGCAGGAATGCGGTACCGATCTGCGCTCTCAAAAGCATCAAAAACCATGTCCACAATTTCCTGAATGGTAGATGGTGCAAACACCATGACATGAAGGTCACCGTGACCGGGAGCACGGGTTGCCTGCCAATAGTCTGCCTGAGAGGGCTGTATACCGCCAAGTCCTGGGCCACCCCTTTGAACATTAACAATTAGACAAGGCAAGTCAGAACCTGCTATATAAGAAATGCCCTCACTTTTAAGCGATATACCTGGTGAAGAGGATGATGTCATCGCACGAACACCTGCAGAGGCAGCACCCAACACCATATTAATGGCAGCAATCTCAGATTCTGCCTGCAAATAAGTCCCGTCAATTTTAGGCATACGCTTTGACATATATGCTGCTACTTCAGTCTGCGGGGTAATCGGGTATCCAAAGAAATGACGGCAGCCAGCCTGTATTGCAGCTTCGGCGAGCGCCTCATTTCCCTTCATAAGAACTTTTTGATTGGAAGCCATTTTCTACACTGCCTTTCCTTATTTCTCCACTGTTATGGCGCAATCTGGACACATCACTGCACACATAGCACAACCAATGCACTGCTCCATATCATTTACTTTTGCCGGATGATAGCCTTTCGCGTTTAATACAGTTTTATCAAGTACTATAATTTTTTTTGGACATACATGAACGCAAAGTCCGCATCCCTTGCAAATATTATCGTTTACCGACATTTTAGCCATTGATAAACACCTCCTTATCTTATAAATAGCAGGAAGTTTATTCCTCCCACGGTTTCTTAACGAATATCTTTACTGGAAATATCGTTCCATTGGGTAATAAAGCATTGGTTTCAGATGCAATCCGTTCCTCAACAGATGTAAACAATAATGGAACTTTATATTTTGCAGCAGTATCCCGAGCCAATGAATCTTTTGCTGCAACATCCTCTGCAGTTGTCAATTCAGCTAGATTGGAGTTATTGACCACTCCAGTCACGAAAAGTCTTGATGCGCGTTGAACCTCTCCAAGAATTTGCGCAGCTTCATCTGCTGTACGGGTTAAATAGCGGTAGGCGTTCACAACATACAGCATTTCACAACCGCCTGCTTCGCGGATTGAAGTACTGTAACGGCCTAATGCAGCGGCGCCGGCATCATCTCCGCCAACATCGATAATCAATGTTTTATCGGTGTTGATTTCAGTATCCAACCGTCCGGTAAGCGCCGGAATATCAAGATTAGTACGAGCATAAACAGGGGAAATCAGCTCAATATCGTGCTGTTCCATCAAATCCGCAAAATCCGCACTGCGGAAATATGGGTTCACAGTATCTAAATCTACCAAAACAACCTTTTTCCCAATTGCGTTTAAATGCAGTGCCAAATTAACGGATAAATTTGTTTTTCCACTACCATAATGCCCTACGACGACAATAATACGTTTTAAGTTATCCAGCAAATGATCACCTCGCGGTAAATATCGTTTTTTTATTATAACATGATTGATTATGATGAACAACCATATTAATTAAATTAAAATGCACTTTTTGATATTGACTTGATAAAGTAAATAGATATAAAAAAACCCGCCCAACTAATGTTTTCGCAGATAATTCTGCTCATTCCAGGGCAGGTATTTTTTTATTTTCTCTTCTTTTTTGCAGACAATACTGCATAAATAATAATTAGAATA
Source organism: uncultured Clostridia bacterium (assembly GCA_938014855.1). Taxonomy (GTDB): domain Bacteria; phylum Bacillota; class Clostridia; order Oscillospirales; family Ruminococcaceae; genus Anaerotruncus. Next base: position 19,735 of record CALLQM010000356.1, read on the forward strand.
AGAGAAACAGCAAGAAGACCACCCATAATTACAATCATTGTACCAGATGAATCCCCTGTTGCTGGATTAAGGGCGAATACAGGAAGTCCCGTACAAGCCGCTAATACCAATCCAATTACCCAAGCGGTATATCTCCTAATATGTTTGTACAAAAACATCCACCTCACATTCAAGTTGTCATATATTATTAATAGCCTAATTGCTCACCTACAAGAATAACTTTAATGCGGCCTTTGGTCATCTGTTGAGCCTGAACAACATAATGCGCACAAATTCGTTCATCGCTCTGACAGTTTTGGCAAGACCCCAATATTTTACACGGCGTTTTTTTATCTAATCGGGTAGCATTCGCGGGTGCGGCTGTATTCCGCACACGTTGACGAGCTGCTTCCAAATCGGGAACAATTTTATTATAGCCCGCTACCACAATTACACTTTTTGGTCCAAATATCATAGCCGCTACGCGATTTCCATTTCCGTCTACATTATAAAGCTCACCCTGTTCCGTAATCGCATTACTGCTGGTAAAAAACGTATCACAGGAAAAAGACTGACGGTAAATCTGATTTACATCAGCTTCGGGCGCATATCGATCATAAAATTGATATTTTCCAGAACGCAGATGATCTATGACACCACTCTCAAAAAGTGTTACACAGCCGCCAAGCGCTACCGATTCGCCTTCAGCACATAATTCATTGATGAGTTTGATGGCATCTTTACAGGTTTTAGCGTAATAAGCATCCATCTTGTTATTCTGCAGATTTCCAATCGTTTTGTTGATTCTCTTTTCAATAACCGCATTTAAAGATGCATCCACGTTTTATTCCCCCATTCGTATATAGTAATATGAAATCACTATATATTTTACATCTTTTTCTCTTTTTTGACAACCATATTCTATGAATTCTGTAATATTTTGTAAATATCATCTGTATTGTGAGCGATTCCAATACTGACATCCCGGTCACGAGCTTCATCTATTCCAAATCCATAAGCAGCTGCTAGAAAATCAATTCCTGAATCTTTTGCACCAACCGCATCATAAATAGAATCTCCAATTAATACCACACGCGATTTATCATTGCAGTCCAACCGTTTCAGAATATTTTCAATGATACCGGATTTTGAAGCCGTAGAGCTTTCATCATTATCATTGGTTCCCACACAAAAATCTACAAGCGGATCCAGTCCAAAATGCTTAAGTAAAAGTTTTGCCATCTTTTCGGGTTTGAGTGTAGCGACACCAAGCTTAACACCTTGCTTTTGAAGCTGTTCCAACAACGTTTCAATTCCATCATAGACGTGAGATTTATAGACACCTTTTGTCTCATAATCTTCACGAAATATTTGTACCGCTTTTTCAGCTTCATTCGACGATAATCCAATAAACGTTTGAAACGAGTACATCATTGGTGGACCAATAAATTTTTGGAGTGTTTCGATATTCGGAATTGGCATTTCCATCCGTGAAAATGCAATCCTAAGAGAATGAAAAATTCCCTCCGAAGTATCTACCAGGGTACCGTCAAAATCCCATAAGACTATATCATATTTCATGGATCGCTGCCATTCCTTTCTTTTTTGTGAAAAATATACTTTCCGAAACAGTATATCATAGTAATTTCGCTAGTTCAAGTAAAAAGCCACCTCGACAAATACGCTCATGTCGAAGCGGCTTTTTTGTTAATGTAATGATAATTATATCAACTCTGAATAAGATACGATAAAGCGATCGCACAACTTTTTTAATTGTTCCGCATCATATAAAGAGGATCGATCTTTTACCCCTACAACTTGAAACCCAGCCTTTTTAGCTGTTCTTGCGGCATGCAAAGTATCTTCATAAACCACACAGTCTTCAACGTCTGCGCCCATTCTTTCAGCCGCTAATAAATAAATATCGGGCGAATTTTTTCCATTACCCGCTTCACTACAATCAAGAACAAAAGAAAAAAAGTGGTTCAATTCCAATCGTTTCAATGCCGAGACGGCCAGTTCTGCAGGCGTAGCTGTTGCAATACAAAGTGTTTGTTTTTCCTTATGTAATTTTTTTAGATACTCACAAACAAATGGCTTAGGCGGTATGTTTTCAGAATATTCCTTTGCAATCAGCTGATGAATTCCCGCTAGGATCTGCTCTGTACTTTCAGGGATTCCTAATTGAGTTTTAAAATATTCTGCCGATTCTTCCAATGTTTGTTCCTTGAGAATGTCTCTTAAATTCTTTGGCGGCACAATTCCTCGTGACAGCAAATAATTTTGACCTAGATGCTTCCACGCATACATAGAATCCAACAAGGTACCATCCAAATCAAAAATTGCATACTGTTTTTTCATGCCTTCCTCCTATCTTCCTTTTATAGTTTTTGCCAGTGAAAGAAGATTTTTTGTAGCTTTTGTGACATCAGGTTTCGCAAAAATTGCTGAAATAACCGAAACACCATCAATCCCACTGCCCTGTAACTGCATAACATTCGTTTCATTGATTCCACCAATGGCAACAACTGGAATATCAACGCTTTTACAAATCGTTTTCAATTCGTCTATCGAAACATAATTAGCATCTGCTTTGGTTTTTGTTCCAAATACTGCGCCTACACCAATATAATCAGCCCCACTCTCCTTAGCTTTCTGTGCCTGCTCTACATTACGCGCGGATACACCGATTATTTTGTCAGGTCCAAGCAAACGACGGATGTCTCTTGCCTGCATATCGCTCTGCCCTACATGCACACCGTCAGCCCCGCATTCTTTCGCTACTTCAACATTGTCATTGATTACAAACGGAACGTGATAAAGATCGGTCAATTTTTTGATTGCTTTTGCTTCCTGCAAAAACTGTTCTTTCGCAAGATTTTTCTCTCTCAGCTGAAGAAAGGTTACTCCAGCCTTTAAAATTCTTTCAACTTCATCTGCTAGTGTCTTTTGTCCTAGCCAAGTTCGGTCAGTAATCGCATAAAGCAACAAAGAGTTTCTATCGAACTTCAAGTTTTATCCCTCCATTTAATCGTTCGGTTGTTAAATTGCTGATATAATCAATTAGATAGGTATGAAAGCTCAGCGTACCTCCGTCAGTTCGAACGGTTTTTTCATACGCCAGCTCCCCACATAATCCCATTGCGCATACAGCCGCAGCAGTTGCATCCAAAATACATTCTGGATTTGCACCACAGAAAGCACCAATTAAAGCGGTAAGCATGCATCCCGTACCCGTAATTCTTGCCATCATTGGATGTCCATTACGAATAACATACGCTTTTTTATCATCTGCTACAAGATCGATTGCACCTGAAACTGCAATCACTGCGCCAGTTTTGTGGCTCAACTCCTTTACTTTGGCAATTACTTCATCCAAGGTATCCTCTGTAACTGCATCAAGCTGGTCGGCATCCACACCTTTTGTAGAGCCTGTTCCGGTAGCAATGGCTTTGATTTCCGATATATTTCCACGAATGACAGAAAGCCGAACTGCATTTTCTAAGCGGCGATAGGCATCTGTACGCAGTTTGGATGCTCCAACCGCGACAGGATCCAGTACAACCGGATGTCCCAGTTCATTTGCTTTTTTTCCTGCCAAAATCATTGCATCCAGATCATTGCCCAAAGTTCCCATATTGAGCACCAAGCTTTGACTCATCTCGGTAATTTCTTCTACTTCCTCAATATCATGCGCCATAGTAGGAGAACCGCCGCCTGCCAAAACAATATTTGCACAATCGTTCACCGTTACAAAATTGGTAATGCAATGAACAATCGGTTTATTTTCCTGTAAATGATTTAAAATTTCTTCAAACATGAATCTGCTCCTTTTTTTCTTCTACAAATTTTGCCCGCATATCTGCTAAACTCATTCTTCTTGATATTGCTTTTAAGAATATTAGGGCCAGCACAGCGCCCATGGCAGAAGACGGGATAAAGAATGGGATATAAGTAAACGGAGAAAGGTCGGGCAATCCGTAAAAAATCTTCATAATCGGGAATGATAAAATTGCACTTATGATCCCCGTTCCAATAACTTCACCGATAACAGCCATATATAAACGGTTTGTTTTACGATAAAGGATGCCGGACAACCCTGCCCCAAAAATTGCACCCATAATAGCTAAAATTGTACTTCCATTTAATAGCATCCGCATACCCCCAGTTAGAAATGCACAGCAAACGGCACCCAAAGGTCCTAAAAATACCGCTGATATGACGTTGACAAAATGCTGAAACGGTGCCATACGGGGAAAATAAACAAATGTAGACAAGACATAACCGAGGCTTGCAAGCAATGCTGTAAAAATCATCTTTTTTATATGGAGCTGTTTCATATTTTAATAATCGTTCCTTTGCGATAAAATTTAATCTTTATGATGTTTCGCAGTTTTCTTTTCAATACTCCAAACGCCCTTTGGGTCAAAATGAACTTTAATATACGACATAACGCTGGGTGCTCCTGCTCGAATACAAATCAGCTGACACTCTTTGACGATCTCCATCAGTTGATCATAATCACCTTCAATCGTTGTTTCAAACGGTCCAACATAAGTATTCAGACCTGTCCCTTTTATATAAGCGATGACTTCATCCACTATACGAATTGTGTCGTCACCGTCTGTTTTAGGCAGTACCTGAATTGCTACACTTGCATTAAACATGGATTTATACACTCCTTTTTAATATAAAAAAACACATCTCCTGACGCAATGTTTGCGTGGAAATGTGTTGTTCTATTCACGAATTCCCTACGTTGGCATTATCCAAATCAGGTTGTTTGGGTCGAAATTATCAATTTCCTCTCAGCTTGTTACTACAGGCTCCCCGTTTATTTAATTTTCTTAATAATACTAGCACAAGCACCTAATACTGTCAATATAAGCATCGTATATTTCATTGTTTTTCACATAGACTATGCAGGGGTGATATAAATGGATGATTTACCGTTAGGATTTGGTATGGCTCCTGCACAAAATACTAGAGCAATGGAATATTTTTCAGCATTGCCTGAACAAAAAAAGCAGGAAATTATTGCACATACGCATCAAATTCGTTCAAAAAATGAAATGCATGCTTATGTGCAGGATCTTGGACAGCCAAATATGTAGTATTGGGGAGGTTACGTTATGCCGCAGTTTTATAATGCAGATATGCAGCAATACTTTAATTCTTTGCCCGCAATTGTACAGGAAACTTTAAAACAAAGCCATACAAAAGTTCACTCCTTGGAGGAACTCAAAAAATGTGCTGAAAATCTCATTCGTAAAGATTAAAAATTAGCCCGTCAAAAATATGACGGGCTTCTGTATTAGTACTGTTCAATCCGGCGCTGTTTTCGCAAAGCGCTTCGTTTTGCTCCAGCTTCCCACTCAATGCGTTCTTCTTCTGTTTCAAGTTCAAGCAACGGAACAATTGTAGGGCGTTCCTGATCATCGAGCGCTACCATTGTTAAATAGGCACGGTTAACCAACTGTTTTTCACCATTGATGTGCTCAACAAACGTATCCACTCGCACTTCCATTGAGGTCATCCCAACATAAGTAATTTGTCCAATCAATACAATAGTGTTGTCTACATATGCAGGGGCTTTAAAATGCAGATTATCAATTGAGACGGTTGTAACTTTACAGTTACAGTGACGGCGTGCAACTACTGCTGCGACTACATCGATCCATTCTACTAGCTGACCACCGAACAAGCGACTATATCCATTAATATGTTGAGACATAATAATTTGGATTTGTTCGGTTTTGGAATCGCTTACATGTTTCATTGCTCTTTGCATTTCTTTTCTCCTTATATGTTACTTTTTTCTATTTTACCTTTAAAATAGAAAAAAAGCAATGTCAAAGGGCTGCTTACAAAAGCAGCCCTTTGACATTGGGCGGCTTATGTATGGCCGCCCATATCGCCTAATCCAAAACTAATAGAAAGTGCATGGTTGACATATCCCATAGATCCATCATCCAGACGTCCCATTTTTTCCTTCAGGCGTTTTTTGTCAATGGTACGGATTTGTTCCAACAATACCACCGAATCTCTTGAGAGTCCGCAGTTATGCGAATTGATCTCAATGTGGGTGGGTAGCTTTGATTTTTCCTTCTGACTAGTGATTGCTGCTGCCATCACCGTTGGACTATAACGATTTCCAACATCATTTTGCACAATTAAAACGGGGCGAACGCCGCCCTGCTCTGAACCTACTACCGGACTTAAGTCCGCATAGTAGATATCCCCTCTTTTTACGGTCACGTCTATCACACTCCGTGGATTTCTTTGTTTTCATTTACTTCCACTGGTAGTTTGAACGATACTGGCACGGTTTAATCATAGGCCAAAAACTTTCCGCACCTTTTATATTGTATTGACAGACGCGAAATTTTGATAATATAAAAGCCTGTACTGGGCAGTACAGGCTTTGCTGATTTTCATAGTTTCATTCTAATATCTTGAAATTAAGAATCTCCATTTCCAGTTCACTCGATGGAATTGACAACTTTAAAATATTTCCATTTTCCTTATCAATTACAAGAGAGAACGAGCCTTCCTCCATTTCTCCATTGACTATAAGCTGCTTATCCTCCTTCTCTATCGAAATCCCATTTTCATTCATTGCAGCGTTTAATGCAGATATAACCAAATTAGATGCCGCCTTTCCAGGAAGAGAATCCGGCATGAAATCAAAATGCATTTCTTTATAATCCACAGATACTTTATCCGTATAATAAGTCATCTGAAAATCTTTCAGACTCTCCGGACTTTCAAACTTCACAACCGCACAGTTCATAGGCTTTTTATAAATCGTCATGACCGTTTCGAAATCATGATATGTTACTCTTGCAGTCGTTTCAAAAGATTTGCTGAGATTTTCTGTTACAAGCTCCTGTTCTTGTCCACTGACTTTTTTCTTGTTGCAGCCAGAAAGTCCAATTGCCAGCAACACCATCCATATAGCAAGAACTCGTTTTATCAACACTTTTAATCCCCCCAGACTGCAGTTTCACAAGTTAGGTTTACCGATTATTAGCCAAAAATACTGCCGGCAGCTTTTGTATGACATCTCGCGCCAGCATACCGTATTGCGAGTATTCGCATGCTGCCAAATCACCAGCTGCTCCATGCAGCCATACGCCGCAGGCAGCAGCTGATTCCGGCGAAAATCCTTGAGCCGCCAACGCTCCAATGATTCCGGCAAGGACATCCCCACTTCCGGCTTTTGCAAGCCCGGCGTTACCGGTGGTATTGATCAGAATTTGCCCATTTGCACATGCCGTATGGGTATATGCATCTTTTATCACCAGCGTTATGCCATATTCTTCTGCAAATGCGCGCCCAACTGACACAGCATCGCGTTTAAGCTGCTCGATTGATGCTCCTGTCAGTCTGGACAGTTCCATCAGATGTGGTGTAAGTACCACCGGACCGCCTGCCTGCTTCAATATATCTATATTCTTGGAAAGAACGTTTATGCCATCCGCATCCAAAATTAAAGGACATTTTACCTCACGAATTAAATCATAAACAATTTGGCACGCATCTTCCGATACTCCCAAACCATTCCCTGCTAATACCGCAGTACTATGATTTGCCGCTGATAGAATATCGGGCATAGAATCAGAAGAAATTGCTCCAGTTTCTGATGCTTGAAGCGGCATCATAACACATTCTAAAAGTTGAGGAAGCGCTGTACGGCAAACATCTGCCGTAGATGCTAACGTTACATAACCCGCTCCGGTTCGCATACCAGCAAGCGATGACAGGATAGCGGCTCCCATATAGCTTTGTGAGCCGGCAACATTAAGCAATTTTCCATAATCGCCCTTATGAGTGCGGCGGCGTCTTTTTGGCAAATGATCAAATACAAAGGTCTGATCGACCATTTTATAGATTGAAATGATATCACTGTGCGCTTCTTCAGGAATTCCAATATCCGCCACAACAACTTTTCCGCAATATTCCACAGATGCCGGAAAAACGCATGCAGGTTTTGCGCTGTCAAAAGTAACCGTGAGATTGGCGCGTACGGCACCATTGTCTGCATAACCGGTATTACATGTTACTCCGCTGGGAACATCTAATGAAATTGTGTTGACATTAATTTCATTTAAAAGACGGCAGATATCTTTATGCCGATCATCCAGTTCTCCATGAAAACCTGTACCATAAATTCCATCAACCAATAAATCTGTTTTCGAAAGCCTTTCCGCTAAATAATGTGGATCCACACCATATTCAGAAATGGCAATATCCATCATTCGTATCATTTCAAACATAACTTTTGCCTGTTCCGTGCGCGGCGCTCCATCGGTTAAAATAACTGCAACATTTGCTCCTGCCTGACACAAACGTCTTGCAACTACAAATCCATCGCCGCCATTATTTCCGCGTCCGCAAAAAATCGTTACATAGCGGTCTTCCACTTTATATTCTCTGCGTATGGTCATTGCTGCTGCACTGCCGGCATTTTCCATAAGCTGTTTCATCGATAATCCACAGGAAACTGCATTTTGTTCAATTTTTTTCATTTGTTCGGATGTAACAATCCGCATAAAAGCGCCCTCCATTGTTGTCATATGTTACTATTATTATAACACAGTACGTGGATACAAAAAAGCTTCTTGTATACAATTTATTCCTTTTATAGGGCTTGACTTTCTTATATTCTACTGTTATAATTTACTGGTTAGCCGTGGTGCATTATGTCCCGCGGTATAGCATCCTTGCTCTGTCCATTTAAGAGGCAGGGCCTAAAGTCCAAAAGGAGGTGTTTTATAATGGCACAGCTTAGAGCAAACTACGAGACTGTAATGGTATTCAGTGTAAAAAACGGTGAGGAAAGCGTGAACGCGCTTGTTGAAAAATTCAACAACCTGATTTCCGAAAATGCAACTGTAATCAGCGTGGATACTTGGGGACAGCGTCCTCTCGCATATCCGATCAACGATGAAACAGCTGCATATTACGTGGTTGTTAACTTTAACTCCACTCCGGATTTCCCTGCTGAACTTGATCGTATCTACAAGATCACTGACGGCGTTCTGCGCAGCTTGATTGTTGCAAAAGAAGAAGTTCCTGCAGCAAAAGAATCTGCAAAAGAAGAAAAGGAAGCATAAGACAAGGAGTGTTGTGCAATGTTAAATCGAGCGATTTTGATGGGTCGTCTTGTTGCGGATCCGGAACTTAGACAAACCCAAAGCGGTATTTCCGTGGTTTCTTTCACGATTGCCATTGACCGCAACTATTCAAAAGACCGTGAGCGTCAAGCCGATTTTGTTGACATTGTTGCGTGGAGACATACTGCTGAATTCGTTTCAAGATACTTTTTCAAAGGAAAAATGATTATTGTCGAAGGAAGCATTCAAACACGCCTTTACGAAGACAAAAACGGCAACAAACGCAAAGCTGTCGAGGTGGTGGCAGACAATGTTCAGTTTGGAGAAAGCAAAAACGCTTCCAGTAATGTTTCGGCTTCAGCCCCTGCTGCTCCGGTTACTCCTGCGGAACCCGCGGTCTCCTATGCCAGCGGCGATGTGGGTGATTTTTCCGAAATGGCCGGCGATTCCGATGACTTGCCTTTCTGATTAACTTGCCCTGCTTTTTGGCTGGTATGTGCACTGAATGATTCTATTATAAGTACAAGGAGGTTTGTATTATGGCTTACGAAAGATCTGATAGAGGTCCTCGCGGCAGAAGAGGCAGAAGAAAAGTATGCTCTTTTTGCGTAGACAAGCTTGGTCCGATTGATTATAAAGATGTTCCGCGTCTGAGAAGATATCTCAGCGAGCGTGCTAAGATCGTTCCCCGCCGTGTGACTGGCACTTGTGCCCGCCATCAGCGTGAATTGACGATTGCAATTAAACGTGCACGTCATATTGGTTTGCTGCCTTATATCAGCGACTAATGAATGTTATAAAAAAGCCTCTAGATTAATCTAGAGGCTTTTTTGTTGCTTTTGAATAAGATTTTCCAGTGTATGAGAAAAGTTTTCATCCTCTTCCCTTCCCCGCTTCTTAATATTGGTTGTTCTTCCTCCTGATCGGCGAACTTTCTGTCCTAAAAATCGTTCGAACAATAAACGGTCCATATTATCTTTATTGTAGATTAGACCGTTTTGATTTAGTGCACATGCTCCTTTTCCTAATGCCATTGCAGCTACACCATAATCCTGCGTTACAACAATATCGTCATCAGAAAGAATATTGATTAATTTGATGTCCACACTATCGCGTGCTTTATCGACTGTTATAACTGTACTATACCCATCATCAATAATATGACTGGTGTCAATAATCATAATAACTGGGATTTTATATTTTTTTGCCAAATGCACGATCTGCTGTTTTACAGGACAGGCATCGGCGTCCACTAAAATACGCATTTAATTCCTCCTAAATGCAGGCAGAACCGATGAAAACGGTTCTGCCTGCATTCTTTTGATCCACTTTACGTCAGCTGTATGCTAACTGTTTGCTGCAAGGTATTTACATTGTAACCAACAATTTCTTCCGGCGAAAAAGTATATACAACATCCCCTGCCACTAGACCTTGGTTGATATCATTCGTATCATGTTGTAAAGTTTTCATAAGCGTCAGTCCATTTTGTTTATGATAAGATAACATAGAGAAGCTGTCGATTTCGTTTCCTTTATGATCTACATATTGGGTTGGAAATCCAATTTGATTATGTGTTTTATCAAATAAGATCACATCTTGATCATTTAATGCCTCTGAATCAATATAATCACCCGAAAAAGCATAGAAATCCAAAGCGGCAGGCTGTGCTGGATTTTTAACATCAAACACGTTCAACTTTAATGTGTTCTTACTATCCCGGCCTAATGCAAATAGCAAATCTTCTTCCTTAACTGGATATAACGTTTCTGCCGTAAAATCAGATAGATTCTGTTCACTTAATAGAACGGGTTTTTTCGGATTCGACACATCTACAGTAAACAGTCGATTGATTTGACCTTGTGTAAACAAATAAATTATGTTGTTCATATATTGTATGGAAGTAATGGTATCGTCCTTTACAATATTCTCTAAGACACCAACTTGTTTCATTGCAGAATCAAATACATAAAGATTATTTACCAAGTTTCCACTATTTAAATTCGTCATCGCAAAAACTTGAAGGAACCCATTGGATTCATTTAGTGAAGATAGATCTTGAATATATCCCGGGATTGTTCCAACTGCATCATATTGAATCTGCTTATTTGCATATGAAAACTGCATAATATGCGTTGTTTCATTATTTTCACTGTTTGATAAAATTTGATTATTAGAAACATAAAGATAAAGGCTGTCGTTTACGATATAAACACCATCGCTTCCGCCAAGCACAGATTGTACGTTGGATTCACCAGT
>CALLQM010000357.1 GCA_938014855.1 uncultured Clostridia bacterium
GCTTCCTCAATAAGATAGTTTTCAATGTTCTTTTTAATGAGGAACGTGTCTTCCTTGGTGAGTTCCTGCTTGCTGAATAAATCCGCATAAGTCTGCGTCATGTACTGCTGTACTTTCGAAAGCACGTCCCGGTATGGGGTATGCCCCTGTACAGAAAACAAATAGTCGTTTAAGGTCGTCATTTCAGTTCCTCCAAAAGTTCCCTTACACGCTGTTCATACACAAGCCCCGGCCGGCGCGTGAATCCTTGAAACAGCTTCCCGGACAGCATGCGTTCCTCCGCTTCTGCGGAATACGGGAGCAGAAACCGCACATCTTCCACCATGCCCAGCAGTTCCTTGACCGGACTGATCGCCTTGACCGGGGAAAGAATTCGAATGTGCTTTCCGGTTTTGTATTTTTCATCCCGCAGTACCGGAAGAATGGCGTTTAAATATTCCAGCCCTTTACGGTCCGGTGTCAGGTTGCATATCACATGTTCAGAGGTTTCCAGAGCGGTGAGCGTTACACTGTCCGTCACCGGATTGCTCGTTCCGTCCACCAGCACCACATCGGCAAGACCGGACAGCACGTTTAACAGCTCCATTACATTTGCCGGTTCAAACAAGGGCGGATAAGAAATTGGTGTGTCTCCCGGAGCCAGTGCCATGCAGGCAAGATAGTCGCTGTTTGGATGAAACACCAGCCGTGGAATAATCTGTTTTTGTGTCAGCCCGGATTGTAACAAAAGTGCCCCCATGGAACGGGTTTTGTCTGTCTGCACCGATGGAAGCAGCACCCGCAGATTCGGAACAATTTTATCACTGCTCACGATGATGACATTTTCCTTTTTCTGCGCATATTGGCTTGCCAGCGCCATGGTCAGCAGTGTTTTACCGCTGCCTGGAGAACCAAAAATCGTAATGAGTTTACTCATTGGGATTCGCCCCGCTTTCTGCCTGTTCGGGACTGAGCTGACTATAATCATTGGAATCGGTGAGCAGTTCTTTGACTTCTTCATCATTGAGTAAGTCTTTTAGTTCCTGCTCGTCCTTTTTTGCCGCTTCATTGAGGTAATCTTCCTGTGATTTTAAATAAGACTGCGCCGTTTGCTCATTTCCGCGGGAAACAAGCGCCAAATGCAGTTTTGCGTTGACTTCCAGCCCGGCGATCACTGCCGCCTGTTCCGGTCGAGTCAGCAGGGTAATGGTAGCTGGCTGGTTTTCCTCGTCCGGCTGATCTGTATTTTGGGATTCGGCTGGTTCGTCCCGCAGTTTATCCGACCCGAGCGGATCCGTTACAGCAAGCACACGCACATACCGCAATTCCGGCGGCTGTACGGCATGAAAATCCGGTTCCTGCGATTCGGTTTGATTCGGTACGGCATAGACGGAAACGACATCCCCGGCAAGAAGCTTGCCGGAAAGTCCGTCCGCAAAGGTCTGAATGGTAGCGGAAATCGCCTGCTTGCCCTGCGGGATTTCATACAGGTAATCATTTGGAAATGGAATGGAATCTGTGAGTTTGCTTTCCAGCAGGGCATCACCAGCGACGAGATCCACCGCCGCAAATTTGCCAACCGCCTGTTTACTGTCCTGCAGTGCACTGCCCGGAAGTCCCTGCGCCGGAATACGTTCGGTTTTCACCATGGAAGATTCAATCTTTTTGCCTTTTTCCAGCGGGGAAGTCATGACCGCCACGGTCGTCATTTCCGTTCCTGTCACATAGGACATCACCGGCACAAGTACAAAGGAAATGACGCATGCTGATACAATACACGCCGTACCAATGACCAGCCGGTTGCGATAGAACGGCGCTTCATGTGGTGTCTTTTTTGGTTTCTCTTTCTTGGGTTTCTTTTCTTTTTTCTTTTTGGGAAGCTTGCCGACTGTCTTTTCTTCCGGCGGATCCGGCGGAAGAAAGCTGTCCGGATAAGCATCCTGCTCGGTAAAATCCTGTGCGTTTTCTCCGAAGTGTGCAGATAAGTCCTCGTTTGCCTTTCGTTTGGGCAGTCGGTTTTTACGACTGCGTTTGGGCTTTATCAGCACTTCCTCGTTTCTTTTAAATCCTAACAAATTGTCTGCACCTCGCTGTCAATAAAAATAAAAGAGGCAGTAACCTGCCGATAAAAAAGGGGCAAGCGCGACCGCTTCCCCCTTTTCTTTATGGACTATTTTTCTAAGTAATACGTACACAATGGCACTTGTTAAGGACAGCACCAACGCATACGCGCTGATGCGAGTCC
>CALLQM010000358.1 GCA_938014855.1 uncultured Clostridia bacterium
CTAAATAACACCATTCCTTTTCTGTCTAAAAATGTTTACATAGATTCCGGAACCGAAATTTTTAAAAGTGTCAGTACATTGTGCAGAACGGTTTTTGTTGCTACACATAAATTCATTCTTGCCTGCATCAGCGCTTCCGCTTCATCTTTAATACGGCAGGAATCATAATATTTGTGGAATCCGGTCGCGACTTCAATTGCGTATTTCGTGAGTTTTGCGGGGTCGTAATTGCGCGCGGCATCAATGATTTCCTGCGGGAAACGTGCTAGCGTGCGCGCTAATTCGATTTCAGCAGAGGTATCCATCGCACACAGTTCATTTTCTGTGCAGGGGCGGGGAACAATGCCGGCTTCTTTCTGTTTGCGCAGAAGCGTACAGATGCGTGCATGCGCGTACTGCACATAGTAGACCGGGTTTTGTGAAGACTGCTCGACGGCTAGGTCAAGGTCAAAGTCCAGTGTGGAGTTCGGCTCACGCATATTGAAGAAGAATCGAGCCGCATCCACCGGTACATCTTCCAGCAGATCAGTCAATGTAATCGCTTTGCCGGTACGTTTGGACATCTTGTAAGGCTGTCCGTCTTTCATGAGACGCACAAGCTGCATCAGCACAATGTCCAGCTTATCACCGTCGAGACCGATTGCATTCATAGCGCCTTTCAGACGCGCTACATGACCATGATGGTCTGCTCCCCAAACGTTGATGACACGGTCAAAACCGCGTACTGCGAATTTATTGTAATGATAGGCGATATCTGCTGCAAAATAGGTTGGGAATCCATTGGCGCGGACAAGCACTTCATCTTTTTCGCCGCCGCTTTCCGTTGCTTTATACCAAAGAGCGCCCTCTTTTTCATATGTCATGCCGCGCTCGGTCATCTTGCGGATTGCATCATCGACTGCACCGTTATGCAGGGTGCTTTCCCGGAACCACACATCATAATTGATGCGGTATCTGGCTAGGTCGGATTTAAGTTTATCAATATTGCGCGGCATTGCAAATGCAACCAGCGCATTTTTGCGCGCTTCGCTGTCGCCTTTCACAAACGAATCGCCGTTGAGTTCGGCGAATTCACGCGCGCGTTCCATTATATCTGCACCGTGATAGCCGTCTTCGGGGAATTCGACCGCATCTTCACCCAAATAAATTTGGAGATAGCGCGCTTCCAGCGATTTTCCGAATTTTTCAACTTGGTTTCCTGCATCATTGATGTAGAATTCACGAGTCACATCATGACCGGACCAGTCGAGTACAGCGGCAAGGCAGTCGCCGATGGCGCCGCCGCGCGCATTGCCCATGTGCATCGGGCCGGTGGGGTTGGCGGAAACAAACTCGACCTGTATTTTTTCACCTTTGCCGAAATCTGTCCGGCCATAAGATTCCCCGGCTTTTAAAACGGAACGCACAACATTTGCGAACCAAGTTTTCGAAAGGAAAAAGTTAATGAAACCCGGTCCGGCAATTTCGACACGTTCGTACGAAGTACCGTCCAGTTTCAGATTGGCGCAGATGGCTTCCGCTACTTTTCTCGGAGCACAGCGAAACGTTTTCGCACAAACCATGGCGGCATTGGTTGCAAAGTCGCCGTGTGTGGTATCGGCCGGAATTTCAACAACAAATTCCGGCACTTCACCGCATGCGGTCAGTGAACCGGAATCGACAGCTTGTTTAAGCGCCGCTGATACAAGAGCGGTGATGGAAGTTTTTGCTTCAAAAACGGGATTGGTCATGCATTTACACATCCTATTACTTAGATTGATATTTGATTGCAGTGGACGGCCTTTGCAGGCCGACCCCGTTAAGACTGGGGCTGCTGCGGTTGATTGGGCTGTTCCCGCACATTAACAAATACGGAGTTTTCGCTGGCGAGCAGAGTGTTGACATCCAGCGAATAGGCAAATTCAAGCTTGCCGCCATTGTCATCCAGTTTGGATACAACACGGTCGCCGGAAACCCCAATCATCATGGGACCATAGCCAGTGTCATAATGACACTGATGACGGATGCCGCGTTCTACAATCAGCTGGCTTTTGGATGTACCGGTGCGCAGTAACGTGACGCGGTCGCTGTTTTCTACCTTCAGCACGGTGCGCGTTCCCTCAAAACCCGTCGCTTCCGATTCATCATAAGCGATGTAGTAATGACCGTTTCTCTTATAATAAGAACCGGTCGTAAACAGTTCGATTTCGTCTTCATCGCCGTCCTGTTTATAGATCCCTTTTATTTCAATTAAAACATCTTTTTTCATTTTGTTCAATCCTTTATATATTCACCTTTCTTTTGCATTGACTGCAAAATATGTACATTGCCGTCAAATTATATTCACAGCGAGTCAATGTCGATTTGTTCGACATCACCCTGAATGTCATTGCCAAGAAAGATCGTGGCGGTATCGGAAAATACATCAGGCGAATCTGTGACATAGAATTTGCAGGTTCCTTCCTCTTCACGCAGCAGATTGTGGCTGGTCAGATAGCTTTGTGCCCATTTGGCAACCTGTCTGCCAGGATCAATGAGCGTAACCTTATAGTCCAGCACCTGATTGATGATATCATAAATGATAGGATAATGGGTACAGCCTAATATCAGCGTATCCACTTTTGCCTCAATCATCGGCTGAAGATAAAGTTCTGCAACTTTTCTTGTAATTTCGTTGTCCGGCTGGATAAAACCGTTTTCCACAAGCGGTACAAACAGCGGACAGGCATTTCCAAAGACATGCGCCTCCGGCAGAATCGCATGAATCGCACGTGCATAGGAACCGGAGCGCACCGTTGCAGTCGTTCCGATAATGCCGATTTTTTCGTTTGAGGTTGCCGCACAGGCTGCCTGCGCAGAAGGCAGAACCACTCCGGAATAGGGAAGCCCGATGCTGTCCTTCATTTCAGGTGTCATCATGGAACTTACTGTCCCGCAGGCGGCGACAACAAGTTTCACGTCATGCCGGAGCAAAAGCTGAATATCCTGCATGGCATATTTGCGGATGGTTTCGCGGCCTCGATTTCCATAAGGCACACGTCCGTTGTCTCCAAAATAGATGATCTGTTCGTTCGGCAGCAGACGCCGGAGCTCTTTAACGGTGGTAAGTCCTCCTAAGCCAGAATCAAAGATACCAACAGCGCGATTGTCCATGCTTGCTGCCTCCTTTCAAACATTTTAATAGTTTTGATTGATCAGTCCGCTTTTCCTGCTTTATCCAATGCCAATTGAATCAATCGGTCGATCAGCTGCGGATATGGGATACCGGCGGCCTCAAATAATTTCGGATACATGGAAATGGAAGTGAATCCCGGGATTGTGTTAATTTCATTCACAATCACAGCGCCGTTTTGCAGAACGAAAAAGTCAACACGCGAAAGCCCGGTGCAGCCCATAACGGCAAATGCACGGCAGGCGGTCTGTTTAATCTTTTCCGCAATGGCGTCAGGGATTCGAGCGGGGATATATAAATCGGTGGAATCATCCAAATATTTGCCCTCATAGTCATAGAATTCATGACGTGGAACAATTTCGCCAACTTCGGAAGCAATGCACTCGTGATAATTGCCAAGCACCGCACATTCTATTTCGTCCCCGACAATTGCGGTTTCGATGAGAACTTTGCGGTCATACTGAAATGCATGTTTGAGCGCATCATACAGCGCTTCTTTGCTTTTTGCTTTGCTTACACCGACCGATGAACCGGTATTTGCGGGTTTTACAAAAACAGGGTAGCCCAAGTTTTTCGCAATGAGCGGCTCGATTTTTTCAAATTTAGAAAGATCGGCGGACGTCATAACAGCCCAAGGGGCGGTTTTAATTTCAGCTGATTCCAAAAGAATGTGTGTCGTTTCTTTATCCATGCAGGTGGAAGAAGCCAGCACTCCGCATCCGACATACGGAATTCCTGCCAGTTCCAAAAGTCCCTGAATCGTCCCATCCTCACCATGCTCACCGTGCAGGACAGGGACACCAACATAGCCCGGTACATTTTCCACACCGATTTTTGTG
>CALLQM010000359.1 GCA_938014855.1 uncultured Clostridia bacterium
AGGCGGCTGGTTGCGCGAACCTCATATTTGATCAATTTTCCTAGCATCTAAATTCCTCCCTAAACAATGCATCTACCGACATTCCCCGTTCTTCACGAATCGAGTCTACGGTTTCAGTTAAAACAACGCGTCCTTGATTAATAAAAATCACATCATCCAAGATCTGCTCGATATCCGCAATCAGATGAGTTGAAATCAGGATCGTCGTATTTTCGTTATAGTTGTTTAAAATGGTATTCAGAATGTAATCCCGTGTGGCAGGATCCACGCCTCCAATCGGCTCATCCAGCAGATAAAGCTGTGCGTCGCGGCTCATGACCAAAATCAGCTGTACTTTTTCTTTTGTGCCTTTCGACATGGTTTTCAGCCGATCTTTCGGATTGATATTTAGATGTGCGAGCATATCGTATGCTTTCGCCTCATTGAAATCCGCATAGAAATCCCGAAAAAATGCAATCAACTCGTAAACACGCATCCAGTTATTTAAGTAAGAACGTTCCGGCAGATAGGAAACAATTTTCTTTGTTTCAATTCCTACCGGCTTTCCGTTGATTGTGAGTTCTCCGCTTGTTGGAGTAAGCAGTCCATTGCATAGTTTAATAAGGGTGCTTTTTCCGCTGCCGTTTGGTCCGAGCAGGCCGACGATATGCCCGCGCATGATCGAGAGATCCAGATTATCCAGCGCATGTTTTCCGCCATACCATTTATTGAGTGCACGGCATTCTAAAATCGTCCCCCTTATTTGTTTTCCTCCTTTGTCGCGGCTTCCAGCATTGCAATCGTTTGCTTGCGATCCAACCCAAAAGCAGACATCTTTCCAAAAACGTTCTGAATTTCAATGATTGCTAAGCTATCTTTCAATTTTCTAATCATTTCTTCATCCTCTGTAATGAATCTTCCATTGGTCCGAACGGTGAACAGCAGTCCATCACGCTCCAGCTCCGCTAAAGCGCGCTGCATTGTGTTGGGGTTTACGGAAGCATCCGCAGCTAAATCTCTAACCGATGGGAGACGTTCTCCGGGTTTCCATTGCCCGGAGACAACGCTCAGTTCTATTTGCTCAATGATCTGTGTATAAATCGGACGATCCTTTTTAAATTCCCAGGTCAATCCGGCCTCCTCCTTCGTTACTGTATTAGTAATGTAATACAATGATATAATAAGATGGCTCGAAAGTCAAGTAAAATATTTTTTCCATAAAAAATAGTTTATATTCCCGCAGTCATAAAAAAGGATGCCGATATCGGCATCCTTCAGCCTGTAGACAAAACGCCGTTTGGGATTCAGCCCCAAGCGGCGTTTTTCATGCGAATAATCGAATTGGGAACAAATAGCAGGAAAAAGAGAAAGGGAAAATCGTATTTGGGCTTGAACCTGGGGTCTTCCGATTTCCAGATTGCCAGCTTTTTGAGATTCATGCAGGCGAAAGTGAGCAAAGCCTGCATCGTCACTTTGGCTTTGCCCCGTAAGGTAGTATATCTCAACCCATGTTTTTCTTTTGCGTCGGCGAAAACCCGTTCGATGGTTTCCGCACGCTCCCGGTAAATTGCTTTTCCCCGCGGTGTGTGACGAAAATCTTCCGCGACGTCCAGATCGTTCGCCCATACATGCCGCGTTACAGTTTTCTGACAGTTTCTACTCTGCGTGCACTGCGCCCGTTTCGGACAGCATTTGCAGATTTTGGGGTCGCTTTTGTATTCCCGGTATCCGTCACGGTTTGTGGTTGAGTAGCGCAGAACCTGGTTGTTTGGGCAGAGAACACAGTCGTAATATTGGTCGTATACATATTCGTAGGGCTTGAAATATCCTTTTTTGCTCATCGGCCTTTTGTAAGGCAAAACCGGAATTCGGTGGTCGTCCAGAATCTGTTTGCAGATATATGGGATCTTGTAACCGGCGTCGGCAACAACGTACTTGATTTCAGGGAACGTGGCCTTTACTTTGTCATAAATGCTTTTGAACATCACGCTGTCATGGACGTTGGCGGGGGAAAGTTCTACGCCAAGGATGAAGTTGTGCCGGTCGCAGGCTGTGTGCGCGGTGTAGGCGAAACATTTTTCATGCTCCCCTTTGTGGAACATGCCGCACTCCGGATCGGTGGTGCTTTTTTCGATCTCTTTAGTCTGTCCGGCCCCGCCGCCTTTTCCCGAGTCGTCATCGTCAAACGGCTTTTTCCCATGAACCTCCCGGTCCTTGTTGATTTCCTCCATCAGCTCTTTTTGGTAATGCCGGGCCTCTTCCTGAACCTGCACCTTCATTTTCTTGTTTCGGTTGGCGCTGGCCTTGATATGCGTGGAATCAATGAACACCGCCTTCGGGTCCACATACTTCAGCTTCACCGCTTCCAGCAGGATACGGGCGAATATTTTCTCAAAAATATCGGTGCCCTCAAACCGCCGGGAATAGTTTTTTCCAAAGGTCGTAAAATGAGGGATCGGATCGTTCCAGTCATATCCCAAAAACCAGCGATATGCCGCATTGACCTCGATTTCTTTGATCGTCTGCCGCATGCTGCGGATTCCAAATAGATACTGGATGAACACGATCTTGAACAGCACTACCGGATCAATACTTGGACGGCCCGTATCTTCGCTGTACCTGCCTTTCACCAAATCATATATGAAACTGAAATCAATTGCTTTTTCGATTTTCCTGAGAAGATGGTCTTTTGGAACCAAATCCTCCATGCAGTAAAAGCCGATCTGCTTCCGGCTGTCTTCACCTTTTTTGTTCAGCATCTTTTATCACCTGCTTCTATTTTACCATCTTCTAAGCACTAA
>CALLQM010000360.1 GCA_938014855.1 uncultured Clostridia bacterium
CGTCAGCTGGTTATGGTCACAGGCAATATTGGCGGAGTCAAACACCGGAGCAAGTTCGTGCTGAGCGGGTGCGACTTCGTTGTGCTTTGTTTTGCAGGGAACGCCAAGCGACCAAAGCTCATCATCGAGCGCATGCATAAAGTCCGAGACACGCAGACGGATGCGTCCGCAGTAGTGGTCATCCAGTTCCTGCCCTTTGGGCGGTTTTGCTCCAAGCAGTGTGCGGCCGCAGATTTTAAGATCCAACCGTTTTTCATATGCGGCGCGGTCAATCAGAAAATATTCTTGTTCTGCGCCGACGGTCGGCACGACGCTCTTGGTGGTGGTATGTCCCAGCAGGCGCAGAAGCCGCAGAGACGCGTTGTTGACTACCTCCATGGAACGAAGCAGAGGCGTTTTTTGGTCGAGCGCCTCGCCGGTATAGGCACAGAAAGCGGTTGGAATATAAAGCGTACCATCTTTTACAAAAGCGGGGCTTGTGGGATCCCATGCGGTGTATCCGCGCGCCTCAAATGTGGCACGCAAACCGCCGGAAGGGAACGAAGAAGCGTCCGGCTCACCTTTGACGAGAGCTTTCGGAGAAAACTCGAGCACCGCGTTGCCGTCGCTTACCGGTTCTAAAAAGGAGTCGTGTTTTCCGGCAGTGATATTGTTGAGCGGCTGAAACCAGTGGGTATAATGTGTAGCGCCCAGCTCGGTTGCCCAGTCTTTCATTCCCTCCGCAACCGCCGAAGCGATTTCAGGGTCGAGGGGCAGTCCGTCCTTCTGGGTGCGTTTCAGGCTTTCGTAAACCTCACGTGACAAATATTTTCGCATAGCGGCATCGCCGAACACACGGCTGCCGTAAAGCGCTGTCAAATCCATAGTGACCTCCTATAATCTTTCATAACACAACACAAACACACGAAAACCTGTTGATGAGCAGGCATCTTTCATCGAGTAAAAGAACTAAAAATTATTCTATCATTTCGCATACCAACATGCAAGTAGCAACCGCAGGTATCCAATGCGGAAATCCAATTATTTCATAAGCATATTATTTATGAAATAGTCATTGACGGAAAAGCTAACAGTTGTTACAATTGTAATACATAACCGTTTAAAAGGAGTGGCGTGTGTGCAGAGAGCTATCTGGCTGGCGCTGAGTTATAATTTACCGGCGAATCCATCGAAAATCCGGGTTTATGTTTGGCGCAAGCTCAAGGAATTCGGAGCAGAATATTTTAAACAAGGAGTCGCGATTTTACCGATCGCGCCGCAAAGCATGCAGCAATTTGCCGCGCTGGCGCAAAAAATCCGTCAAATGGGCGGAGAAGCGTCCATCGTGGAACTGCGGTTTACCGATCCGGTCGATGAAGCGCAGATGACTGCACGATTCAAGAAACAAAGCGAAGCGGAATATACCGAACTGCTCAATGACTGCAAAAAGGCACTGCGTGAACTTCGCAACCTGCCCGCCGCTTTATCCCAAAAAGAAGGGGAACAGATGAAACAGGTCGTCAAACGGTACCGTAAAGCGCGTTCCAAGGACTTTTTTAAGACTAGCACGTCCAAAGAAATTGAGGCGGGAATCGATGAGATGATCGACAGCGTGCGTGAAATTGCTTCTGATTTCGGCAAACAACTTCGGGCAATGATGGATAATTAATGGTGTAACAGATGGAGGAATCATATGAAAAATCGTATTTCAGGCATCCTTTGGGGAATTGCCTTTATTATTGCCGGAGTGGGGTTTGCCGGTGACGCATTTGGCATTTGGAATTTCGAACTCTTTTTTGATGGATGGTGGACGCTGTTTATTATTGTACCCTCTCTCATCAGCTTATTCCAAAATGGATTTCGGACGTCGACGCTTATTTTCCTTGGTATCGGTATTTTACTGCTGTTGGCGGCGCAGGATGTCATTGACCAGGCATTGCTCGGAAAGCTGTTGGTTCCGGCAGGCTTAATTCTCATCGGCATACGGATTCTATTTCGAAATCCACGGCGCTGGGTCTCCAAGCAGGCGGTATCCTCGTCCGGGGAATCGAATCGCTTTTGCGACTGCTGGGCTGTTTTGGGCGGCAGGGAAGAAACATTCACCGGCTGGCTGGGAGGAGCAAATTTGACCGCTGTTTTGGGCAGTGCCGAACTGGATCTTCGAAATGCTGTCATCGATCATGACATCGTCATTTCCGTAACGGCAGTGATGGGCGGAGCCGAACTGCGGGTGCCGCAAAATGTCCGCGTTCATGTCAATGTCACACCGATTCTCGGCGGCGTCGATAATCGCGCCAACGAGATTGTGGGAGGAGAGGTGCCCACAATCTATGTGAACGGTCTTTGCATTATGGGCGGCTTGGATATTAAATAATACGAAATAAGGTCCTGCACACGATGTGTGCAGGACCTTTTGTCTTTTAATCGTTGGAATCCAGTTTGAGAACCGCCATAAACGCTTCCTGCGGAACCGAGACACTGCCCAGCTGACGCATACGCTTTTTGCCCTCTTTTTGTTTTTCCAGCAGCTTTTTCTTTCGCGTGATATCGCCGCCGTAGCATTTGGCGAGAACGTCCTTGCGCATGGCTTTTACCGTTTCGCGCGCAATGATTTTTCCGCCGACTGCCGCTTGAATGGGAATTTCGAACATCTGACGCGGGATGTGCTCCTTCAGATTCGCCGCCATTTTCCTAGCGCGCGGATATGCTTTATCCGCATGCGCGATAAACGACAGAGCATCGACCACGTCACCATTGAGCATGATATCAAGCTTGACGAGCTTGGAATCCCGATAGCCGCACAGCTCATAGTCAAAGGATGCATATCCTTTTGTGCGGGACTTGAGCGTGTCAAAGAAGTCATACACAATTTCATTGAGCGGTAATTCATAGTGCAGTTCCACGCGGTCGGTATCCAGATAATTCGTATCCAAATAAACAGCGCGGCGATCTTGACACAGTTCCATAATATTGCCGATAAACTGGGTAGGCGTGAAGATATTGGCTTTGACAAACGGCTCCTGCGCAGATGCGATTAATGCAGGATCGGGATAAGCGGACGGGTTATCGATCCAAAGTTCTTCACCGTTGGTCATGGTCAGCTTGTAAATAACGCTGGGTAAGGTTGTAATGATGTCAAAATTATATTCGCGTTCCAAGCGCTCTTGAATGATTTCCATATGCAGAAGACCCAAGAATCCACAGCGGAAACCGAACCCGAGTGCGGCGGATGTTTCCGGCTCAAAGGATAGGGACGCATCGTTTAACTGCAATTTTTCCAGCGCATCCCGCAGATCGGGATATCTTGCACCGTCCAGCGGATAAATGCCGGAAAAGACCATTGGCTGTACTTTTCGGTAGCCGGGCAGAGGCTTGTCCGCCGGATGTTCGGCGTTGGTCACGGTGTCACCTACGGCGGTGTCGCGAACGGTTTTGATGGAGGCGGCGATGTAACCAACTTGTCCGGCAAACAGTTCCTGCCGTGGTTCAAGCGAAGTTGCACTCATGACACCGCATTCCACAACGTTAAATTCCGCCCCTTTTGCCATCATTTTGATGGTCATACCCGGTTTAATCGTTCCGTCCATGACACGGACATATACGATAACGCCCTTGTAGCTGTCATAATAGCTGTCGAAGATCAGCGCACGCAGAGGTTTTTCGTCATCTCCAACCGGCGGCGGAACGTCTTTGACGATGCGTTCCAGCACCTCATGCACATTCAGCCCTGTCTTAGCGGAAATGCGCGGCGCGTCCAAGCAGGGGATTCCAATGACATCCTCCACTTCCTGTGCGATGCGCTCCGGCTCGGCGGCGGGCAGGTCGATTTTATTGATGACCGGCGTCACTTCCAAATCGTGTTCTACCGCAAGATAGGTGTTTGCCAGTGTCTGCGCCTGAATGCCCTGTGAAGCGTCAACAATCAGCACCGCGCCTTCGCAGGCCGCCAGTGAACGCGATACTTCATAGTTAAAGTCGACATGTCCGGGAGTGTCGATGAGGTTAAAGAAATAATCTTCTCCGTCATCCGCATGGTATTTCAGCGAAACCGCGCGTGCCTTGATTGTGATGCCGCGTTCCCGCTCAATATCCATATTATCGAGGATTTGTTCGGACATTTCACGTTTACTGACCGTATCGGTCTGTTCGAGAATGCGGTCAGCAAGTGTGCTTTTGCCATGGTCTATATGGGCAATAATGCAAAAATTACGAATATTCTTTCTCCGGTCTGCCATTTATTACCTACCGTTTCTGCCCCTTGAGATGGGCGTTTGTATTACTTGATATAATACTAAATTATAGCATATTTAAATAATCTTTTGCAATGGGATTTCTACTTAAAACAATGGAACAACAGAAAGGCGCCTAACTGCTAGGCGCCTTTCTAATGTTTTGTAAATATTGTTCCTGTAAATACTCGTTGTAATATTTTATCCACCGATATTTTAATTGCGATACCAAAATTTCCCCATTTAGTATTTTACGCGGTGTCACGAGACAGGCGTATTCTTTTCTCTTGCTTTCCAGTTGGTTGATGGGATCGAGGGAAAGATGGTATTCCTGTCCCAGCAGTGCGACACGATAATGAAGCGCGTCGGGTTTGGAAAAGGAAAGGGCGGGCACTGAATCGCCGGTTTCGTATCTTGAACTTGTGGAATCGACCAACAGGAACACGGCAAGCCAGCCGCTGAAGAGCAGGGATAAGAAGAATGCGGAGAAAAAGAGTCGTAGATCATGTTTTATCATCCTGTATATTCACCTTGTTTTATTACTCTTTGTTTTTATTCGTTAGCAGATTTGCCAACGATTTCCCAACTAATTGTGCAGAGTAAATACTTTCATCCAGTGTGTTGGCGTTGGAACCAACTTCTAAAAGCAACGAACCGGTCGTTTTATCCATGTTATATTTGCGGTAGCAGAAGAAAATCGGGCGGGTGAGCTGGGGATAATCCCGCTCAACGGCATCTTGTAACGAGGCGGCAAACCGCAGATTTTCGCGCCATTCGGGAACGTTCATGGTGCCGTCATCACTGCCGGTAATAATCATGAGCTGTGCGGCTTTTTTGCCGTCGATTTCAACCACCGGTTTCACAATGAGCTTTTCTTCTCGCTGAATTGCGTCACGATGGAGATCGAGCGCGATTTTAATGGACGGGTACTGATCTAAATAGGACTGAATCGTTTTTGCGCTGCGCTCATAAGAACCATTATAAGACGGATAATCATGCTGAGTGGTGTCGTGGATGACCACGATTCCGGCGTCTTCCAGTTCCTTGACCAGTGCATCCCCGACCTTGACCATGTTTTTTGCATTGTTGGTAGTGCGCCAAGTGTTGCGGATGTCGTACGTACTGCTGTCGTAAAGTTCAAAGCTTTCGGTTGCGTGTGTATGAAAGACGAGCACTTGTGGCTCTTTGGTGTGTTCCAGCTCGATGTTCATGCCTTTCTGCATGATAGATATGATTTCGCTGTCGGGCACCTGTGTGTAGTTGTGCAAGAGCCCCTCGCCGTAACGAAGCAGGTTGCTGCCGCTTCCCGCCATGTTTTCCTGAAGCAGTGTGCCGCGATAAGCTTTGGGTATTTCATGCTTATTGTCGGCCGCGGGCGAAGGGTCACGGCTGGTTGTTTTTTTGTTTTCTTTGGGAGAACGGGAGGAAGATGTGTTATCAGGAACGCTGGAAGTTCCCGGCTCCTCTTCCGGGAACGGCTCCACATAGGGAGTCACTTCCTGCTCACTGCTGTTGTAGTAGTCGTCATCAAGCTTGTCTTGGAAACGATTTTCCAAAAGAGACAGCGACCCCTCCGGCATACTGATCATGGCGGAAATGAGCGCGGCTTTTTGTGTAAAATCAAACAGACTGGATGGAAACACGGACGTTGCCAATAGGATAAGGGGAAGCGTTATGGCAGTAATGAGGAGAGCCATAGGCCGCCGGCCTATCGAATGTTTACGACCGTTATGTTTGCGCATCCCTGTTCCCCCCTCAGACGACAGAACCGTTTCTGTTCATCTTATGAGGAGTTATGCAAAATTATGCCGATTTAGGAAACGAGATAGCTGATTTCTTCAATGGACAGCCGAGGCTGAAGCGCGCTGTTGATTGCAAGAGACAAATGACGGGCGCCGCGGGCAATCACTGCGTCAATGTCGCGGGGCGTGACCATGACTGTACGAGCCCGCTCGGGAACGTTTTCGGGTGTTGGATCCATTAAATCCGAAACCATGGTTGCGCCGTCCACCACCGTCGGGATGCCGATTGAGATGACCGGAACACCGAGCGTTTTTTTGGAGAGCTCTTTTCGCGAATTGAGCACACCTGCACCGGGTGCAATTCCTTGGTCGGCAAGCTGGATCGTTCGGCCAAGCCGGTCGAGAGAACGTGCGGCGAGCGCATCGATTACCAGTACAGCGGCAGGCTGAAGATCGCGCACCATACTACGGATGATCTCACTGGTTTCGATACCGGTTTGCCCGAGCACACCGGGAGCCAAAGCCGAAACGGAACGAAGTCCGGTCAGCCCGGTCTGTTTGGCGACCTGTTCGGGAATATGGCGTGTGGCAAAAATCTGCCGCGCGGCCAGCGGACCCAGCGCATCCGGGGTGATATCGGAATTGCCAAGCCCTACGACAAGCACCGGCCCTAAGGACGGAAGCATGGAGGCCAGTTCATTGGCCAGCAGATGTGTAGCGTCGTCAGCGGGACTGACGGAGGAATCAACGGTAGGCAGATCGATCGTGATATACTGCCCCTGTGCCCGTCCAAGCGCACGTGCGCCCTGTTCACTGGAAATGGTGACACGGGTCAGCCCAACCCCGTTTCGGGTGTATTCTTCCACGGAAACCCCCTGCGGCAGGCTGTCCTCAAATTGTTGAGCCTGTTCCACCACGAGATCGGTTCTCAGCAAGGACATGAAAAACCTCCTAACAAATCGTTAAATTTCTGTGTTTAGTTGTAAATCGAGCCCAAGAGGTGTATATTAAATTTACGCCGTCTTTGCGGCTTGAAACCGTATCGGTCAGAGCAGGGAACGATTCCGAGCCTGCCGATATGCTGCCCAAAACGGGAATTTCCAATCAATGCGAATGTTCCCGTCTATATGAGCAAAAGAAAAGGAAATGTGATAACATGTCAAAAAATAAATTGGGACTTCTCATTCTATCCTTTGGCATACTTTTATTGTTGGTTGCCCTGCTGCTTTTATTCAATACAAATTCCGCATGGGCACTGATAACTTTGGGAGCTTCGATTGTTGTAAATACGACCGGACTCTCTTTGATTTTAATAAAAAAAAGGAACGACTAACGCCGTCATTTCGGTATTTTATCATTTGACAAAAGGAGAATTTTTTTCATGGATTATCTTCATCGGACGTGGGCAAACATTCATTTAGACAATATCGTCCATAATTATCAAGAATTGAAAAAAACGCTCAAGCCGAACTGTATGACGATGGCGGTCGTGAAAGCGGATGCTTACGGACATGGGGACGGCTACGTATCGCGTGCACTGCAAGCCGCGGGCGCGGATTGGTTCGCGGTTTCCAACATCAACGAGGCGGTTTCTCTGCGCAGGCAGGAGGTCACACGCCCCATTCTGATTCTTGGTTATACACCGCCGGAATCGGCAAGAATTCTCGTGGACTTTAAGCTGACGCAGACGGTGTATTCATCGGAATATGCAAAATCGCTTTCGGATGCGGCAAAATCCTGCGGCATTCGCATTAACTGCCATATTAAGGTGGATTCGGGAATGTCCCGCATCGGGTTTTATGCACAGCACGGGCACGAAACGCAAGCCGCAGATGAGATTGCGGCGGTCTGCAGACTGCCTTCACTGGACTGTACCGGAATCTTTACGCATTTTGCCTGCGCGGATGAGCTTGCACCGGACAGCCGCGCTTATACGCTCCAGCAGTTTGAGACGTTTACGAAAACCACGCAGCTGCTGAAACAGCAGGGTGTTTCATTCGCGGTGCGGCATTGCTGCAACAGCGCCGCGGCATTGGAATATCCGCAGATGCATTTGGATATGGTGCGTCTCGGTGTGGTGCTTTATGGATTGGATCCGTCACCGGAATTTCGCGGAAAGGCGGATTTAAAACCGGCAATGTCGCTTCATACCGTGGTTACGATGGTAAAACAGCTGGAATCGGGTGTCAGCATCAGTTACGGCAGACGTTATACCACAAAAGTAGACGGCAAGCGGATTGCATCGATTGCAGTTGGCTATGCGGACGGTTACCGCCGCAATTTGACCAACCGCGGCAAAGTGATTATCCGCGGACAGTATGCCCCCATTACGGGGTCGGTATGTATGGATCAAATGATGGTGGATGTCAGCGAAATCGATGGCGTCAAAACCGGCGATGAAGTGACGCTGGTCGGCGAACGGGAAGGATGCCGCATTACGCTGGACGATTTTGCCGCCTGCAACGGGACGATCAATTACGAGGAAGCCTGCCTGATCGGGCGGCGTGTTCCGCGTGTCTTTTGGCAGGATGGCAAGAAAGTTGCGGCGGTTGATTACATAGTTTCGGCTTGGAAATAGCAGTTTGTACGAAATACAGCCTTGATAATTGCACGATGTGCGAATATAATAGGTTCATTGGATTATAATTAGTTAGAATAACGATCGTTTTGGAGGCAGTCATCTATGGACAGCAGGGTTCAACACTTTTTTGAACGCATTAAGGGTAAGAAAATCTGTATGATTGGGATTGGCGTGAGCCATACCGATCTCATCGGCTTTTTGGCGGAATATGGCGCCAAAGTCACCGCCTGCGACAAGCGCTCACGCGAACAGCTTGGGGAAGCGCTTTGCAGTAATTTTGAAGCGCAGGGAATTGAACTGCGCTTGGGCGCGCATTATTTGGAAGATATCGATGCCGATATCGTTTTGCGCACGCCGGGAATGAAATTCCATCAGCCGCTGTTCGATGACCTGCGCAGGCGCAATGTTGTCGTCACCAGCGAAATGGAGCTGTTTTTTGATCTGTGTCCCTGCAAGACCATTGCGGTAACGGGTTCAGACGGCAAAACCACCACAACGACCCTCATTTCGGAATTTTTGAGAGAGGCGGGACGCCGCGTTCATATCGGCGGCAACATCGGGCGTCCGCTGATGCCGCTGATTCGGGACATTCGCAAAAATGATTTTGCAGTTGTGGAGCTATCCAGCTTTCAGCTGATTTCGATGCGCCAAAGCCCGGAAACAGCAGTGGTAACCAACATCACCCCAAATCATTTGGATATCCATAAGGATATGCAGGAATATGTGGATGCCAAAAAGAATATTTTCTGGCATCAGGGCGCATTTTCCCGCACCGTCCTCAACGCAGATAACGACATCACGGCATCGTTTGCGCAGGAGACACGCGGTGAGACGCTGATGTTCTCGGTGAAGCATCCGGTGGAGAACGGCGCTTACCTCGGCGATGACGGCATTATTTATATGGCAGTCAACGGCAAGGCGCAAAAAATCATGCACGCCAACGAAATTAAACTGCCGGGTATCCACAATGTGGAAAACTATCTGGCGGCGATCTGTGCGGTTTGGGAGCATGTCGATGTTGAGGCGATTTATAATGTTGCCGTTGAGTTTGAGGGCGTCGAACACCGCATTGAATTGGTGCGTGACGAAAAAGGCATCAAATGGTATAACGATTCGATTGCAACCACGCCGACCCGTACCATAGCGGGACTGGACAGCTTTAATCAAAAGCTGATTTTGATTGCGGGCGGATATGACAAGAAGCTCCCGTTTGAGCCGCTTGCGCCGAAATTGATGGAAAAGGTAAAAGTTTTGATTCTTACCGGTGCAACCGCCGATAAAATGGAAGATGCTGAAAAGATTTTAATTTTGCGTGCACAAGACCTTCCCGACGCTGTGCGGATCGCGCATGAGCAGGCAAAACAGGGGGATATCGTGACAATGTCGCCGGCATGTGCCAGCTTTGACGCTTACCCCAATTTTGAAGCCCGCGGTCAGCATTTTAAGAAGCTAGTCATGGCACTTTAGTTAAGCAGGGGGCGGCAGTTTGTCCGCCCCTTTATTTATAGGAGGCAAAAAACATGACAACCGCTCAAATGCTTTTAACACTCTGCGAAGCGCCCGGCATCGCAGGGTTTGAAACCGGAGCCGTCGAGGAAGCAGAAAAGATGCTATCCGGTTTGGGAGACTGCGAAGTCACAACGCTGGGTTCGCTTGTCTGCCGGGTCAAAACAGTCCCCGGAAAACCGCACGTCATGCTGACGGCACATATCGACTCGATCGGGCTGATCGTTTCTTACATCGAGGACAGCGGATTTCTGCGGGTTTCCAACTGCGGAGGCGTCGACCGCTCGCTCCTTTTGGCGTCTCGTGTAGTGGTGCACAGCGACCGCGGAGATTATGACAGTGTGGTGTGCAGTCTTCCCCCGCATTTGAACCCGGTTGATTCGGTGATTCCAAAAGTGGAAGATATCTATATTGACGTGGGGTTTGACGGAAAAACCGCACGTGAAAAAATCGCACTGGGCGACCGTGTATCGTTCGATGCGCAGTCGCATCAACTGCTCAATGGACGCATCAGCGCCCGCACGCTCGATGACCGTGCAGGCTGTGCGGCAGTCATCCTTGCGGCGCAGAAACTGGCAGGCTGTGAGTTAGACTGTTCCCTGTCTGTGATGCTGGCAACTATGGAAGAAGTGGGCGGTCAGGGCGCGAAAACCGCCACAAATCTGCTTGCACCGACGCACTGCGTTGCAGTCGATGTTTCATTTGGTCATACACCGGATGCGCCGAAACAAAAATGCGGACAGCTTGGAAATGGACCCATGATTGGGATTTCGCCCATTTTGGATAACGAAACGACTCAAAAACTGAAAGCTGTCGCAGAAAAAGAGAACATTCCCTATCAGCTTGAAGTGATGGGAGGAAATACGGGAACCGATGCGGACTCGGTTGCGGTATCGGGCGCCGGTGTGCGCTGCGGCCTGCTTTCCATCCCACAACGGTATATGCATACGCCAATTGAAGTTGTCGAGATTGCCGATGTGGAAACAACCGCGGATTTGATGGCGGCTTATGTACGGGATGAATTTGGAGGTGCTTGCTGATGCTTTTGGAAACAATCAAACAATTAAGCGAATTGCAAGGTGTTTCCGGCTGTGAAGAGCAGGTACGCTTTGAAATTTTAAATAAAATAGAGGGACACTGCATTTACAAAGTGGATGCGCTTGGCAACATCCTCGCTTTTAAAAAAGGCAGACATGAACCGAAACAGAAACTCATGCTTTCCGCTCATATGGACGAAGTTGGGCTGATTATCACCTACGCGGAAGAAGATGGTCTGTTACGCTTTTCACCGGTTGGCGGAATTGATAAACGGGTGATTGTCGGAAGAACGGTGCGCATTGGCGATGTTTATGGCGTCATTGGTATGAAAGCAATCCATTTGCGTTCTAAGGAAGAAAAGGACAAGCCGGTTGACTCCGAAAAACTGACCATTGATATCGGTGCAAGAAATCGGGAAGAGGCGCTGAACGCGGTTTCGCTCGGAGACCGTGCGGTGTTTACCTCTCGATACTCGGAATTCGGCGACGGATTTATCTGTGGGCGTGCGCTGGATGACCGTGCAGGCTGTGCACTGATGATCGATTTAATTTTGGGTGAACTGGAATACGATACCCATTTTGCATTTACCGTACAGGAGGAAACGGGCACGACGGGCGCAAAGACCGCCGCGGCTCAGATTTGTCCGGACATTGCCATTGCAATCGAAACGACGACCGCCGGAGATCTGCCCGATGCGGCTCCGTCCAAAACGGTCTGCAGTCTGAAACAAGGACCGGTGCTTTCGTTTATGGATCGGGGAACCATCTATGATCGGTCGCTCTATCAAAAAGCACTGGAAGTTGCGAAGGAAGCATCCATCCGCTGTCAGATCAAAGCGGGCGTGTACGGCGGCAACGAGGCGCGTTCGGTGCAGGTTGCGGGAAATGGCGCCCGTGTGCTGGTGGTGTCTCTGCCGTGCCGCTATCTGCATACGCCAAACTGTGTTATCCATCGATCGGATGCGGAAGAAACCGCGCGTTTCCTGCCTGCGCTGATTCGCGCGTTTGGCGAATGATTCGGTTTGCAGTCCCTGAGCTGGAATCGGCTCTTGTAAACGTATGCAATACAGATGGTGTATATCACGCGAAAATATACTCACAGTATCAAACGTATGGAACACAAAGTGGAATCGTTGATTTTTGGCTGATTTTCAGCGGGGAAAAACCGATTGGCGCGATTTCGGGAAGCGGCGGACGATTCACTTTGGCGGCCGAACGATGCGAAGATGTCAGCGAACTAGCCGCTTTTTTGTGTGCGGCGGGTGCAAAGACCGTACAGGCCGAGCGGCATCTGCTGGATGGACTCGGCCGCTTGCAGGAGTCTGGGCTGATTCTGCGCGCAGATACAGCCCCAAAGCAGGACGCCGGCGTGAAGTCTGCGGATTCGCTTGCGGACGTGTGGGAGCTGCTGTGTGCCTCTTTTGAGGGGTTTGCCGAAAAGATACGATATGACGCTTGGTATGCCGAATTTTCGCATAAACTGCGGCATGCTTTGGCGGAATGTTATACGCTCAGCGTCGATGGGCGCTTGGCGTCCGCATCCAGCATCTTATTTAAAAATACGAAATGTGCGGTTCTTGCCGCTGTTGCGACCCATCCGGATTTTCGTGGGCAGGGACTGGGAAAACGCACAGTGACGCAGGCGACCGCGTCTGCGTTTGCGCAGGGGCTGAATCCGGTCGTCCTGATTCGAGATTCCGGGCTGACAGCGTTCTATGCCGGATGCGGTTACCGCCCGGTAGGTGAATGGGGACAGGCTGAGGTTCAGCCATCAGAAAATTAGGTTATGAGGAGAATTAGAAACGAATGATTGAGCAGTTTTTTTCAATCGACCCTTACATATTGAATGCCGCACGTCAAGCAGAACAGACGTGTGCAAGCGCGTTTAAGCGTATTGATGAAAATGCGGAATATAATGCCACAAAAGTGCTGTCTGCATTCATCCAAAACAACGTCAGTGAAAGCCATTTTGCCGGTTCCACGGGGTATGGCTATGGCGACCGTGGACGTGAAGTGCTCGACGCAGTATTGGCTCAGATTTTGGGAACCGATGATGCTCTAATCCGTCACAATTTTGTGTCCGGTACGCATGCGATTACGACTGCGCTGTTTGGCGTACTGCGCCCGGGCGATACGATTGTTTCACTCACGGGTCTGCCTTACGATACGTTACAGCCGGTTTTGGGCATCGTAGAAGGCGGGAGCGGCTCGCTGAAAGAATTTGGCGTGAACTATGAACAGCTTGATCTGCTGCCCGACGGAACGCCGGATTATGATGGAGTCGAAAAAGCGGTAAAAGGTGCCAAGGTGGCATATCTGCAGCGCTCACGCGGTTATTCGCTGCGGGAATCACTTTCCATCGCTCAAATGGAAACAATCATCAAACATGTGCGTGCCGCAAATCCAAACGCAATTGTGATGGTAGACAACTGCTACGGCGAATTTGTGGAAACGAAAGAGCCGACACAGATCGGTGCGGATTTGATTATTGGTTCTCTCATCAAAAATCCAGGCGGCGGCATTGCGAAAACCGGAGGTTATATTGCGGGAAAAGCGGACTTGATTGAGCAGTGCGCCTGCAGGCTCACCGTTCCGGGCGTTGGGAAAGAAGTCGGATGTACATTGGGCGAACTGCGCGGAATGTATATGGGGCTGTTTTTTGCTCCTACCGTGGTAGCCTCTGCGCTGAAAACGGCGGTATTTGCCGCGGCATTGTTTGAACAGCTGGGGTTTGAAGTTTATCCGCGCTGGGATGCGCACCGGTCTGATATTATCCAAGCGGTCAAACTTGGAACAGCAAAGGGCCTGGAAGCATTCTGCCAGGGTGTTCAGCAGGGCGCGCCTGTGGATGCGTTTGTCTG
>CALLQM010000361.1 GCA_938014855.1 uncultured Clostridia bacterium
ATAGTTCCCGCGCCTGATGCCCACAGGCCACCGTTTTCCCATTTGCCGGAAAATACGCTGTCTTCCATATCCGTTTCATCGACGCTTTCTCCCTCGTTTGCCCAAAAAATCTGATACCAGTCGAGAGTTAGAGTCAGACTCTCCGCAGTACCTGTAAGGGAGACATTTAAAAACTCCATAGCACCTGCGTCGTATTCGTTATTGGGGTCATAAATAATCAGTGCTTTCCAACTCCCGGTCAGCGATCCGATATTGTCGATAATATTCGCATCCGATGGAAGACCGTCATAAGCCACTTCTTCTGTGTACCAGTGAAAGTCCGCTAAATCGGGGCGTTTCTCTGTGGACAAGCTGGCGTATGTTTCTTCCATGGATAAATTGGTGTCTTTTTCCTCAATGGATAAGCTGGAATCTGTTTCCTCCGGTTTGACAACACTGCCGCTTTCCGTAGCGACGGGTGGAAATTCTTCCTCCTGAGGCGGTGTGGCGGGTACTGTTTGCTCAGCCTTCGTCACAGGAGGATTCTTTGTCGTTGCTCCTGACCGCAGATTGGGTGGTATAGTGATGATGCCTATCATAAGCATGAATATATTTGCCACGATAAGTATTGCGGGCAAGATTTTATTGCCTCTGCCCAAAGATGGAATGTTACCTCTCATGGTTATACCTCCAGTTTGTTTGATCTGATTATTGTTTGCTATTTTCAAATTACTGTTCCTTACAGATTGATTGTACCTATGCTATATTTACCTACTGAAGTAGCTTTGTTATGGTTGTTTCTTCGTCCTCGCTCGTCGCAACACTATGGCTATGCCTAGCAGAATTACAATGACATACAGCAGTGGGTAAACGACGGTTTTGATAATATCGGGATAAGTCAAGGCGCGTAGGGGCAGCACGGCCAGTCTTACGGCTGAAAACCACGCGGTATAAAGAAGAAAGCTCGCCCCCTGCTGCAGGCGCAGACGCTTGACCAGCCAGAATACCAGTGGAAGGCCCAGGGCAGCCCCGGCCAGCTCATAGAGCTGGGTGGGATGAACGGCGCGGGATGCGGAGAGGAATGGCATCCATTCGCTCAGCACCTGCTGATAGCCGGCCTTGGATGGGAACACCACACCCAGCGGACCAGAAGTAGCTCGTCCTGCACAGCAACCGTTCAGGAAGCAGCCCAACCGGGCCAGACAGAAAGCAACACCGCCGGGGACTGTCATGGCGTCCAGACCGGCCCACGGGGATAGGTCCCATTGCCACGCCGCGATGATCAGTGCCGTTCCGGCGCCCAGTGCGCCGCCGTAGAAGGACAGTCCTGCCCAGCGCAGGCTGTGCCATTTCAGCCCACCCAAATAATTTCCCGGATTTACCACCACATTCCACAGCCGCGATCCGATGAGAAAGGCGGGGATCATGATCAGCAGCAAAGCTATGGCCTGCGCCCGCCCCAACCCCGCACGGCGTAAAGCGGGCAGAGCCAAGGCGCAGCCAATTATAGCGGCCAGCAGGGCACAGAAATTATAAGCTGGTATCTGCCAGCCCCCTATTTCCAGTAGCGGGCACATTATGGTTTAAGAGACTTTGAACCGTCCAGCTTAAGCATAACGTAGAAGTCGCTCTCCGGGAATAGGGCGGTCATCTTCAACTCTCCGGAGAGGACAACGCCACTCTTATCCCCATTGTATCCGGCGCGCAGTTCTCCGCTCATGCTGGATTTTAGTTCAGCGTCGTTCATGTTAAATTTAAGTATACCGGAAGTCGGGTCATAGGTCACATTACCGGGGCTGTCGTTCAAAGGCAAAATACCGACGTTTTCTCCGGTTTTACTAAGGGTAAAAGGAGATTCCTTGGCTACGCCGATCTGTTCCTCTAACCCCAGCAAAACGTCTGCTATATCGCAGCCCGCATATTGCTCATTGAGTTCGTCAGTGATTGAGTCTAAAAAGCCGTCGCCTCCACTACTTTTTCCACTGTCCTCCGATGAGGCGGGCTTCTCCAGCTCCGCCCGGAGCGTGTCGGAAATGAACACGCTGGTGATGGTCATAGTTCCATCCTCATAGCTGCCCACCAGTTCATCAAAGGTGGGTGCGCCGCCAATCTTTACCTCCGTCACCGGCGTGGAGAGCTTAAAACCCACAGCCAGCTCTGGCTCATCACTTTCGGGGTCGTCGCCGGGTTTGAACAGTCGAAGTTCCTTAGGACAACCTGCCTGCACATAGCCCAGCAGAGTAAAATTGGTAGAAGCCCCTCCCATGCCCTTCATCGTACCACTCCAACTCTCCTTCACCGCGTTTTCGGAAAGCGGGGCGAAGCGCAGGGCGTAGCCGTCATACTGTGACTTCTCGCCATCGGGAATATTTTCCACAATGTTGAAGGTGATTGTTTGGTTAAAGAAGGCTTTGACCTCGTTCAGAGCAGCTAGATACACAGCCTCGGCCTTGCGCTGCATATACACCTTGACGGACTGCGTTACCGGGTAGAGGCGTTCATAAAGCTGCGCCTTGTAAGCGCCCACTAAGGTTTCTATTTCCGCTTGTGTCGGGTTGGGAACGGTAACCGAGCCTTTGTTGCTCTTATCCTTAATATCCGTAACGACGACGGCCTTTTCCATATCACCCAGCGTCCAGAAATAGCGGGCATAGTGGTCTATCTCCTTTTCAATGGCGGCCTTGGCATCGGTTTCGTTGGGGTTGGCCTCGACGATATCGATTAGCACCTGTCGCCAATCTTTCAGGCTGCGGGCCTTCCAGCCGTTCCCTACATCCAGTGTGCCGGAGAATTGGTCGTTGAAATAGACATAGACTTGGTCTATCTTATCCATCTTCATAGCCATACTTTGTTCAAACATATTGCTGATGGTGTAGTCAAAAATGAATAGACCGCTAGCGGCAAGTCCCCACACTGCGGATTCTGCATAGGAGAGTGCCAGCATCGCCGTGTCTTTATATAATCCAAGAGTATCGGCGTCTGTTTTTTCCGTATTCAGCATTACCGCACCGATCTTCACCGCTGCTGCTACTTTGCCCAGCTTATTCATCTTTTTGTAGGCTGAATCAGCCAGGGAGGTGTCAAAGGTCGGGCTGCCGAGGGATGCCATGTTCAGAATCGTACCAGTGAAGTCGGTGGCAAAGCCCACATCACCGGTTGCTCCCGCCATGCCGCTCATAAATCCGTTATGGCCGGTGATAAGCCGCGCTGCGAGTCCTGCCGCTTCTTCTCCGTCTGCGCCGCCACCTGCCACGTATTTTCGTAGTGTTTCCGTAGCTTCCTGCTGGTCAATGCCGGAAATGTCTGCATAAATGTTGGTGATTTTGGCACTGCGTTGACCCTCATTTTTGACATGGAACACGCCGAAGGTGGAGAGATGGTCGGTGTAGATGATAAGCTCATTCGCAGTTGCATCCACCTCGAACAGCACATCCTCCCATTTGCCAGTGGTTTCGTTTTTGTACATTGCGCCCACGCATTTTGCCGGATCCTGCCCATCCTCGCAGTATGCGGTATCGTAAGGGATACGAAGGGTAATGAAGTCCGAAAGCTCGGTCATATCGCTCAGCTTAAAGTCATAGGCTTCTATTTTATACCCTTCATCTTTATTTTCTTCCACAGCTTGCTTGGTTACGGTAAGTTCTTCTTCACCGTCCAGCACATAGACACCTAGATCTATGCTGACACCGTTTGACAAGGTGACGCTGGTGGTCTCTGGTGAAAGTGTTGCCCCGTCGTTTTTGCCTCTTCCACCGTCGCATCCGGTAAGATTGCCTAAAAGCAGCACTGTCACAAGTA
This sequence comes from uncultured Clostridia bacterium, assembly GCA_938014855.1. Lineage (GTDB taxonomy): Bacteria > Bacillota > Clostridia > Oscillospirales > Ruminococcaceae > Anaerotruncus. The sequence continues at coordinate 3,778 of CALLQM010000361.1, forward strand.
AAATAGATACTGTCTTTTTCATTTCGCATTCCTCCTTTTCATTTCTAATTTATAATTTTTGCTGTTACGCCGGTTTCACAAAGTAGCTTTTGTGCTACATCCAGTATAGCCTGCTTCCCTGGCATTCCGTGCAGCAACTCTACCCGCATGGTCTTGGACGCGTCGCCAAAGGTTAGGTACATCCGCTCCTTATCAATTTGAACTGCGCTCAGCCGCACACCATGCACCCCGTCGAGGCCCCACCGGTAAATTTTACTGCCGATGAGAATACCAAAAGTAGATACTACAGTTTCCTCAGTGTCTTTTTTCATTTGGCGGCCTGGCATGGAGATGAGAGCAGATGGCACCGCAAGGATGCGATTATCCCAAATGAGTGTTGCGTCATAGAGCAGACGACTCTGCCTCAACAATAACAGGAGAGAGATAAGGCTGATAGCTCCAAAGGCGA
>CALLQM010000362.1 GCA_938014855.1 uncultured Clostridia bacterium
TGATGAAATTTTCGTTGGCTTTCAAATCGGGATAGTTTTCTACAATCATTATTAATCGAGACAGTGCATAGCTCAGCTCTGCTTGTTTTTCACTGAATTGCTGTAAATTCTCTGCATTGAGCTGGTCGCTCTCGATGTTTGTATTTGTGGCATTGGCTCTTGCTTCAATCACCTGTCTGAATGTTTCTTGCTCGTGCGAAGCATATCCCTTAACGGTTTCAACCAAGTTCATTATCAGATCGGCTCGCCGCTGGTATTGATTTTCTACTTGCGACCAAGCCATTTTCACGTTCTCTTCGCGTTTAATTAGCCTGTTGTATGTCCCCCAAAAAAAGGGAACAATCAACAGTAATACTGTGAATATTACGAACCAAATGATTATTTTTCTACCCATACTTTCTTTTATTTTTTTTTCTGTTACCCAAGCATCATTATCAGTGCCGCTATAACAGCTATTATTGCAGCTATCAGCAATATAATCTTGGTTTTATCTTTTGGATATTCACCAATAACCTGCCCGGTACGACCATTTACCACAAATTGATAGAGTTTACCGTTGAATTTAAAGGCACTGATCCAGATCGGCAACAGCAGCAGTTTGAACATCAAGTTGTTGTATTGTGTGTTTTTACTGCTAACCTTTTGTTTGTTGCCTCCAATGTCAGAGCGGATAGTACTATCAATCACATTATCCATTTTCTCTTTGGCTCTATTCACTCCTTCTCTGAAATCAATTTGATAAATTTCGGTGATAAACCCCGCCAAAAACTCTTTGCGGAACTTTACGCAGTTCATCATATCCCAATTGGTAAGCCCGTTCATAATTTTGGGTGGCAGGGTTTCAGCAGCAGGCACTACAATATCGTCAAATGTCACCGACACTGTACCCGATGTGGGATACCAATCTGTAACAGTGCGGCGTACTTCTTCCCCTTTGTTGTTGCGAGAAGTTTCAGTACGGTCTTCGCCCCGCTCGCCGGTATAGTCGGTATAGGTATCGGCATCGTAGGTCCAAAAAGGCAGATATACACCTTTGAACATCTCATTGTCCACTCCTCCTTTTTTTAGCTCCGATGGCAGAAACCATTTCTTTCCCAGCCATTTTGTGAAATTTGCACTACTCTGTTTTTCGGTTATTTTAAACGGAAGCAGATATTTCGGTTGCCAAAAACGCTTTATGGATGCTTCGTCTAATATAAGAGGCGTAGAACAAAACACGCATTTTGCTGCTGAAATATTGGGAGCCAATGTAGTATTGGCGCCACATTGCCGGCATTTTATTTCAGAAACTTCTACGGTTTGATCCTCGTTGTTTTCATTGGCACGGTCTTTCCAATAGTTGAAATCATTTTCTTCTATTTCGGCGGCTGTTTTATCGAGCTCTGCACTCTTTCCACAATACACGCATTTCAAATCTTCATCGGCAGGCGAGTATTGCATTATGCCACCACACGCTTTGCATTTTGTCTGCAAAGCATCGGTTATAGGTTGTTTTATTTCAGTCATTGTACCATTTTTCATTTCCATAGAATTTAGTTTAATCAAGATTCGATTTATTGATGTATTTAAAGAAGCAGTACATTATGAATCAACCAGCACCATTACTCAATCCCAAATTCTTTAGCGCTTAGGGGACGTTGTTCTTTAAGTGTCTCAAAATTCAAAAAATCCATTATTGAGAACAAATCGTCAAACTTTCGTTCCAAATTTTCACTTGCGTAAGTTTCAAACTCATGTTGTCTTTCGTCTAACTGTTTTTCAGTATTTGCTGTAACTTTAGGATCTAATTTGTCTAACGCATCCCATGAAGCAATAGCACTAGTCATTATGTAATCTTGACGCGTCTCTTCGTCTTTTTTGGCGAGGACTTTTCCGTATTCAATCATCTGCTTTGCAGAGCTGTCATATAGTTTATCGATCTCCTTTTCAAAACTAGCATCTATTTTTGAATGTTTATTAAGCAGGTTTCCGACTTCCTGAAACACACGGGCATAAATTGCCGCTGACTCTTGAGCAAACTGCTCTTTGGTTAGTTTTTCTATTTCATCCATATCTTTAAAATTTGGTTGTGAGCTGCTTCCACCGCATCCATTAAGGATAAATGCTGCAACTAAAACTGTAAGTAGAATTATTTTTCTCATTGTACTGTTTTTTTTATTTTCCTGTATAATTTACCGCCCTGTCATCTGTGCCAATGCCGAAGGCTTCCACCGCACCATACTTGTCGCTACCCGCATAAGGCTCAATAAAACTGAGTGTACGCATAGTGTATCCGCCAGAGCCGTTTGGTAGGATAATTTTGGTGTTGATTCGGCGGTGGATGATTTGTCCGAGTGCGTTTTTTTCAACCCGCCATGCCGATTCTATAATTACGAGTTCTTTGATATCCCACGATGGGTATGCTTGGCGTGCAAGTTCAAGCATTTTGGCTTTCAATGCAGGATTGTTCATCTGCGAAGCGGGTATGGGTAGTTTTTCTTGGTTAGCCAATGAGTTTATTTGTCCTTCCGCCATACTTGAAATTACAATATTCGCAAAATTATGTTCATCCCACTGCAATGATTGGTCTCTACGGTCAAGTAATCTGCGAATACCAATTAATTGAGCTCTCTCATAATCGTATATATCTGCTTTAGCGGGCGTAATTATGGGGGTTCCATAATCATCGTAAATTACGAAGTGCAGTTTCCCATCTATATTTCTGATACTGTTCATTCCTAAGGGTAACGATTTTAAGGTAAATCTATTTTCTCCCACTTTCTCAACTTCATATCGTTGCGTTACATAGCTTTTAAGAACGCCAATGTAGTGTTCATAAAGTTCGGACTCTTTTTTTATATTTTGTTCTGCACTGAATTTTTCACTATCGGTAAATAGTTTTCCCACATCTGATTTCATACTAAATGTGCCGGGTGTAAATAGAGCCTCATAAATAGATATGTTATCGTTATTTCTGTCTTCTATTTGTTTTTTTATAGCCTCCAACTCCTCAGACGAAAAACGATAAATACGTAGTACAAATTCATAATGATTCATCTTGTCGAGTGGCTTTGGATTTGCATTTTCTTTTTCAAAGTCAAAAGAGGCACCTCCTTTGTCAGCAAAGGAATCATACGCCCAACAAGTAGGTGGCCTCAGGCTTGGGTCTTTCATTTTCTCGACGGCTTGGCGCACCTCATCAGACAGACCGGTCATAGAAACCGACATTTTTGTATCCAATGTTGTGTTGGACGCACCTTCGGTTGCATTACTCGCTGCTTCTTTTGTCTCTTTTTTCACTGTTTCTTTGGCTTTGTTGAGTAATTTGCCAATTTGCGCTTGCGCCGCACCCTGTACGGCAAACACAAGGATTATAATTGCAATTATTTTTTTCATTTTTTTGTGATTTTAATTATTTACGATTCTCATTAATTTCAGACCAATTATATTTATAGTTAATCAAAACGTTTGCAACACTATAAATAATGCAGCATTAATAAACCCTTTGTGCTCCGTAGCCTTTCACAGCTCCAAAAAGGTCAAATACCTTATCAAACGGATATCGATTGCCATACATGGAAACACGTATAGTTTCAGTGCCTTGCATATTCATTCCCAATGCCGAACGAAACTGATTTACTGATGAATTGGGATTAAAAGAAGAGGTTTGTGAGCCGGTTATTCCTATAAATCCTTTCAAATAAGGCACATCTATCTTTTTGCTGATGGCATTTACCTCTGCTTCGTTCATCTCACGATTATTTTCATATTTATGCAATTGGTTTACGTCCTCAAAATTCTTTGCTAAAACAAATGTCCATCCGCCGCCACCAGATGGTAGCACCATATCGCCATTGCGGTTTCCAAAAAACAAGTTGTTCCACGCCGAGGTTACTCTTTTCGCTTCTTTGGATTTATCAGCATCCACATAAGCTCGATCCAGACCGCCATAGTTGGAACAGCCGATTATATTGTTATACACATCGGCGTCAATACCTGTCATATAGCGGAATCCATATCCCATATCTTCCATGAGTTTATCTCGGCACCAAGTAAACAGCACGGTATTCTCGTGAAATGAAATTTTGGATGTATTGGGTAGTGCCAGTCCGCCACGCACCTCGCAGGCAGCCATTCGGTTTGCCACAAACACATTGTTATAAATATCAAAATGTCCGCCTTTACAGGCCATCTGTATGGCGAAGTGATATCCGTTGAGAAATACACAGTTGCGGACGGTTAAATTTCCCTCCATCTCACCGCTGATAAGCTGAAATGCGCTTGTCATACCCTCGGGTTTCATAGTAGGCACGCTCGCTACCGATTCGCCAACAACCAGGATACGTCCTGTTTCGCATCCCTCAGGAGCAGCGGCTACCGGATT
>CALLQM010000363.1 GCA_938014855.1 uncultured Clostridia bacterium
CCTGCAGCCTGCATTCCTTCTACCTGCAGACGCTGGATTATGCGATCGACTCGAAAGATCATATCGCTGCGATGGATATGCCGGTGGGAAGTTATTATCAATGTGAAGTGCAGCCCACCTGCGGCTTGGCGGACGAAAACGGCGTCATAGATGCCTATGACAGCGTAAAATCTTTCTATTCGCCATCGCGCTTCAAGGCGCAGTTAATCTGGTTTCATAAAGGATATATCGAATACCGGTATCCCAATATCGGCAACCCGCTTTTAGAGTTGCATGAACTCTCTTTTAATATGGAAATTTGTTCGGAGGCGCCAGGATACCAGGAAAACTGGCCGTCGGATATTACGGTGTCGGTGAATGGGGTGGAGATTACCACGTATCGTTCGCCTGGTGATTATGGTGCGCGGCGCGGCAAACTGACACCGGCCACGTGGACAAATGGACGTACACAGTACGGAATACTGAAATCGTTTTCTGTGCGGGCGGATGGAGGATATCTAGATGGGGAACTGGTAAACAAAGAGATTACTTTAAACCAGCTGCACCTACACGATGCCCCCTATATCTCATTAAAAATTGAGATAAAAGAGGATGCGAAAAACATAGGCGGAATCAATTTATTTGGAGAAAAATATGGAGATTACCCGCAGGGAATCGAAATGACGCTGGTCTATTAGAAATGTGATAAAACAGCGGCATGGAACCTAGGTTCCATGCCGCTGTAATGGTGTTACTCTTTATTACCGCTTAAACAAATAAATCCTCATAATGAATTTCAAGCACTATTTTGAGAGCTTTTAATTCGTCGGGATATAAATGGCGCTGTCCAACTTCAATTTTCGCCAATGCACTTCTGGTAATATCGCATCCGATAACCTGCAGTTTAGCAGATAATTGCTCCTGCGTTAAGCCTTTTGCCTGCCGGATAGCACCGATGTTTTTGCCAATTGCTTTGCTGTATTTGTAATTCATAATCAATCCCTCACTGCACTTATTTAGGTGCAACTATGTATTGATAGTACAGGTTATTTATGCTACAATTGCACTATATTAGTGCAACAGGAGAATCTTTATGCCAGATTACAAAGAAATGTATTTAAAAATGTTTAGAGCCTCCGAACAGGCCATAAATATTCTGCTTGCGGCGCAACGGGAATGTGAAGAACGTTATATTTCCTCTCCGGAGCCGGTATGCAAAGTGGTTTCTATCTTGCCGGAAAACAAAAAGGGGATAGATGAGAAATGATTGTAAAACGATGCTGGGGTCACCTATATGATGTTTAGTTTCGGCGATGACATTCATATTCATGCGACAGGTGTCAAAGAAGAAATTACGTACAAGCTGCTGGATGGACAGGGTGATGCATTAAGAGAACAGATGAAGGCAATCGCACAGAAGTACGGTATCGTAAAACATGTTGAATTTCAGTAAAAATAATTGTCCGAACCAATTCCCAATCGGGACAAGGTTCGGACAATTTTCGTTTAGATCGGACAGAGTGGATTGCTTTTTGATAAAAGAAACCCTTGCAGTCTAAATTTAATAACAGTATACTATAACTTATTAAACCCGTGAAGTTTCCGTATGCAAGCCCTCTGACCTGAACGTTCTGGGCAGAGCACGTCCCATATTCCGCCTGCCCGCAGTTAGTACGCAATCAGTACATGGCATCCGCATCGGATTCAGGAAACCATAAATTTCAGGAGGTATTGCAAATGGACTATGTAGATAAGGTGCTGAAATCGCTTCAAGAAAACTATGCCCACGAGAGCGAATTCCTTCAGACGGCAACAGAGGTGCTTGGTTCTCTGCGCCCGGTTATGGAACGTAACCCCAAATTTGAGCAGGTAAAATTGCTGGAGCGTTTGGTGGAGCCTGAAAGAATTGTCTCATTCCGTGTTCCGTGGATGGATGATAAAGGCGAATACCAAATAAACCGAGGCTTTCGCGTACAGTTTAACAGTGCGATTGGCCCCTATAAGGGAGGGCTTCGTTTCCACCCAAGCGTCAACCAGAGTATTTTGAAGTTTCTTGGATTTGAACAAATTTTCAAAAACTCTTTAACCGGTCTGCCCATCGGCGGCGGGAAAGGCGGCAGCGATTTTGACCCGAAAGGCAAAAGCGATAACGAAGTGATGCGCTTCTGCCAGAGCTTTATGACCGAACTTTATCGCCATATCGGCGCGGATATCGATATACCGGCGGGTGATATCGGTGTAGGCGCTCGTGAGATTGGTTACCTTTATGGTCAGTACAAACGCATCACAGGCAAATATTGCGGGATCCTTACCGGAAAAGGGTTATCTTACGGCGGTTCTTTGGCTCGCACAGAGGCAACTGGTTACGGAGTTGTTTACCTTGCAAACGAAGTTCTTACACATAAGGGAAAAAGCCTCAAAGGTAAAAGGGTGATTGTTTCAGGCTCAGGCAACGTAGCGATCTATGCGGCCCTTAAAGCACAAGAACTGGGGGCTGTTGTCCTTGCAATGTGTGATTCAAATGGATATATCTATGACAAAGACGGGATAGATGTTTCCGTTATAAAAGATATTAAAGAAGTGCGTCGCGCACGTATTAAAGAATATGTTGAAGTTCGTCCAAATGCCGAATACCATGAGGACTCGAAAGGTATTTGGAACGTTCCCTGCGATCTTGCATTTCCATGCGCCACGCAGAATGAAATCGACCTTGCAGCGGCAAAGAATCTCCTAAAGAACGGCTGCAAAATGGTTTGCGAAGGCGCAAACATGCCATCCACTTTGGATGCGATGGATGCTTTTGCAAAAGCAGGTATACTTTTCGTTCCCAGTAAGGCTGCGAATGCCGGCGGCGTTGCTGTTTCTGCTCTTGAAATGAGCCAAAACAGCCTTCGTCTTTCTTGGTCATTTGAAGATGTTGACAATCGTCTCAAGGGCATTATGTCCAATATCTATAAAAACATGTCCGATGCCGCGGCCGAATACGGCCGTACCCCAGAGGACTATGTTTCGGGTGCAAATATTGCCGGATTCCTCAAAGTCGCGGATGCTATGATGATGCAGGGTCTTGTATAACGGGCTTTTGTAAACGTTTCGTTTTTTAGACGCTTTAACAAACATAAGACACCGGCAGATAAACGGTTCTGCCAAAAAAGACAGCACGAAAAACCACCTCCAGTTGTAGTTTAATTCTGCAACTGGAGGTGGTTTTCATTTTTAGCGTGACATCAAATTGATAAATGCAATTGCTTCCGGGCGCAGTTTAGCAGATCGGTTCCATACGAAACACACCCTTGGATTAAAGGTAATCGAATCCAGCCGGCGAATGATAAGGGAATGTTCACTATTCGGAGCCGCTGATGTAAAAGGTGCGATAGCAATGCCTATTCCGGCACGTGCCCAGCTTAATGAGGATTGGATCTCGCCGTTTTCACATATGATATGCGGATTAAATCCATGCTTTCTGCAGGCGCTCAAAATCATATCCCGATAGCGCCGATGGATGACTAAAGGCTTGTCCTGCAGCTCTTTAAGGTGGATGATATCCGAATGGATATCATCATAAAACTGCGCCTGCGCGATGGTGACAAAATAGTCCGTTTCACCTGGACGCAGGTAGGGGTCCTGCACAGGAACCGAACGAAGGTCTGTCATATTAAACGGTTCTCGAACAAATCCAAAGTCGACCGTACCGGCTGCCAAGTTTTGAAGTACGGTGTCGGTTCTTCCCTCGACAACTTGAAAGCTCACATAAGGATAATTCCGGCAGAAGCGCGCAATAAGTTCCGGCAGAAAATGGTTATTGACGGAGCCGATCGTTCCAATTCGAATCGTTGCTTCTTTTGTTTTGGATATGGCACGAATATCCCGAACTGTTTCATCAAGTAATTCCAAAATTACGGTTACACGCTCCTTTAGCAGTTCTCCTTCGGACGTAATAAGAAGACCGCGCTTATCTCTTAAAAAAAGCGATGTTCCAAGTTCGCTTTCCAGTGATTTAAGCTGCATACTAAGCGGCGGCTGTGAAATATTGAGATTTTGAGCGGCTTTTGTGATGCTTCCCATTTTCGCGATTTCTAAGAAATACTCCAACTGTTTTAGCGTCATTGCACAGTTTACCTCTCTTAAATTACGTCATTATGTATAATACACATATATAAAAAATATATATATGGACCGATCTTGAAACATAAATGTATTTGCCAAAGAACTGGCAAAATGCTATAGTAAACATGACAAAAAAAACATCATTAATTCAAAATAACTAAATAAAATAAACAATTTCGACAAATGGTATTCCGTTTTTATACAAATTGGTTTGGATGATTATTCTAACATTGTAAACAAATGTTGTATAATACTATCAAAATATTACAAGATATCTATTTTCATTATAATACATGCCATATGGAATAGCAACTAAACGTTAAATAAGTTTTTCTATCCGTGGTTTGTTTTATGAGCTATTTTGCTATACTTTTATTTGGTGTTTTGCCCATGTATCATTCGCAGATTTGTTTAATTGTGTTATATATCTGGCAGATACGTAACTGCCAGATACGCAAATAGGATATCCGGAAGCAAAAGGCGCCTGCTTCCGCAGCACATCCTGATCCAAAATGTCTCAGTATGACAATGACAAATGGGAGGAAAACCTATGACCGAGCAAATGCACAAGCAGGAAGCTACAGGATTTAAACGGTATTTAGAAGAACAAAACATTGAAATATCGTTTAACCGAATCGCCATTCAGGCGCTTGGTGGCATGGCGCACGGCCTGTTCGCTTCGCTGTTAATCGGAACAATCTTTGGTACAATCAGCAACTTTATTTCTTGGCCTCTCCTTGGTGAGATTTTTGGCTATACGAAGCAAATTCAAGGCGCAGCTATGGCGACTGCCATTGGCTATTCCATACAATGCCCGCCATATGTTTTGTATTCTCTGGCGACGGTTGGCTTTGCAGCAAATGCGCTTGGCGGTGCCGGCGGTCCTTTGGCCGTTTACTTTATCGCACTGATTGCCGCATTTTTTGGGAAATTGGTTTCGAAACGTACTTCTGTTGATTTAATTGTGACTCCAACCGTGACAATCATTTCCGGTGTTTTGGTTGCAAGTTTCCTTGCGCCTCCGATTGGTGCAGCGGCATCCGCACTGGGTAATATCATTATCTGGGCTACAAACATGAAGCCTTTCGTGATGGGCATTATTGTTTCTGTCGTGATGGGCATCGTTCTCACTCTCCCGATCAGCTCTGCGGCGGTATGTGCTGCGCTGGGACTCGTTGGTCTTGCAGGTGGTGCCGCCGTTGCCGGCTGTTGCGCCCACATGGTCGGGTTTGCGGTTTGTTCTTATCGGGAAAATAAATTGAACGGTTTGGTTGCCCAAGGAATCGGAACTTCCATGCTGCAGGTTCCCAACTTACTTAAAAAACCAGTTCTCTGGCTGCCGCCGGTGATTGCATCGATCATTAACGGTCCCATTGCGACAACGATATTTGGGCTTCGCATGAACGGTGCACCGATTTCTTCTGGTATGGGAACATCCGGCTTAGTAGGACCGATCGGTGTTGTTACCGGTTGGTTCAATCCAGGTGAAGCCGCTATCAAGGCGGGAGAAGTGGCACTGAATCCAGTTGCTAAGGACTGGATTGGCATGATTTTAATCTGTTTTGTTATCCCAGCTGTAATTTCTTTGCTGGTATCCGAATTTATGCGCAAGAAAGAATGGATTAAATTCGGAGATTACGATTTGTCTCTTTAATATGAGCTCTGCTGCCGCTGCAGGTAAGCAATATTAAGACCGCTGTGGCGGCCGTAAAAATTCGGACGTCCAAGCGGTCTTTTTCCTTTTATGCGTAACGTATCGTCTCCAACGGTGAGACCCTGCAAAATTGTTTCCTAGAAGTTTCTATATAAGCTATCACGTGCCATGATATCACGGCTTTTGCCGCGTTGCATAAGAAAGGAGTCCTCACTATGGCATCCACAATTATTAAAAATATCGGTATGATTCTCAGTGGCGATATCGAAAACCCTGTTATCAAGGATGATACGATCGTAATTACGGACAAAAAGATTGCAGCAATTGGCGGCGCCGAAATTGCGGAAGGCATTCAAGCGGATCAGGTGATTGACGCTGCCGGTTCTACCGTAACTCCGGGCCTATTTGATTCCCATGTACATACGGTTCTAGGCGATTATACGCCTCGTCAGTTTGCCAGCGATTATATAAGCGGTGAACTTCACGGTGGTGTCACCAGTATTATTTCTGCAGGGGAATGTCATACTCCAGGGCGTCCAAAAGATCCGGCAGGCACGAAAGCACTGGCCGTTTTGGCACATAAGGCATTCCAAAATATTCGTCCGGGCGGTGTTAAAGTCCACGGCGGCGGCCTCATTCTTGAAAAAGGCCTTGTAGAAAAAGACTTTGAAGAACTCAGGGAGCAGGGCGTTTGGATTGTCGGGGAAGTGGGTCTCGGAAGCGTAAAAGATCCGAAAGATGCAGCACCAATGGTAGAGTGGGCGCACAAAAACGGATTCAAGGTGCAGATGCACACCGGCGGTACATCTATCCCCGGAAGTTCCACCGTTACAGCGGCACAGGTTATGACTACAAAACCGGACGTCATTTCGCACATAAACGGCGGCCCAACTGCGATCCCATTACATGAAGTGGACACTCTGATGGATGAATCTACCTTTGCAATGGAGATTGTTCAGTGCGGGAACCCGAAGGTCGCGGATTATGTAGCGCGTCGTGCGAGCGAAAAAAACCAGCTTGGCCGGATCATTTTTGGTAACGATGCCCCTTCCGGAACGGGGATTGTTGCGCTGGGAATTCTGCGCAACATCTGTCAGATTTCTTCTGTTTCTAACATTCCGGGTGAAGTAGCGATCTGTATGGCTACCGGCAATACCGCTAAAGTATATGGCCTTAACACCGGCATAATTGCAGTCGGACGGGAAGCGGATTTGGTATGCATGGACGCACCAATGGGATCTGTTGCGGAAAATGCGGTGGAAGCGTTTGAGTGCGGAGATATCCCGGGTGTCAGCATTGTTCTAATAGATGGCGAAGTGAAAGTTAAAAAAAGCCGTAACACGCCTCCATGTAAGCATGCAGCTAAGGTGATTTAGGTTTTCGGCCTTGCTATTTTGTAATAGGGATTACTTCAAGATAAAGGAGGCGTAGTTCCTTTGGTAATTGTAAACAAGGACTCCTGTAAAGGCTGTACCCTGTGCGAAAAAAATTGTCCGCTTGATGCGATACATATCGTGGATAGGAAAGCGGTTATTTGTGAAGAAAAATGTGCAGAATGCAAAATTTGTATGCGTGTTTGCAAATTCGATGCGATTTCCGCTCCGGAACAGCCGGCCGAGCAGTCGGTTACTTGTTCTTCCTGCCCTGTGCAGTGTCGTGTACCTGCGGGACATACCGGAGCATGCAAACGATACACCAATGAAGGCGGAAAGCTGGTGCGCAACCGTAAGCTGGTCATCCAAAATGATTTTGTGTCACAGGCCGATCCAAAACTTGGTACCCCGGTTATAACCGCTGTAGGTGCGGGGACGAATTACCCTTGTATCCGTCCGGCACCGCATATTGTTTCAGATGTCCGGGATGGCATTGAAGTTGTGACGGTCGTAACCGAAGCTCCGCTCAGTTATTCTGGTGTCACGATCAAGCTGGATACGAACACTTATATCGGTGAAGAAGGCGATCCTGTTTACCGAGATGGCAAACAGGTGGGCATGGTCAATACGGAAGAATACGGATCTAAGATGATCGCAATCGGCGGCGCGAATAAGCTTACCGGTCCGGATGGATTTATTGTTGCCCGAACCATTGTGGAGCTTGCGAACGGTGAAAAAGTAGAGCTTTCTGTTAATCGCAAGGTTTCTGTTGAGGTTCAGGCCGGAAAAGCCCCTGTTATCAACGGCGTTCAAGAATCCAAAATGCGCATTGGCTGCGGCAGCGCAACCGTTGGTCTGTTTGCCCGCAAAATGAAAGAGGCTGTCGATGAAGTGATCGTGATCGACCATCATGTTGTTGGCCTCTTTACCGAACACCTGGCCGGGGCTGATGTAGGCATGGAATGGAGCGGCGTTGTACCGAACGCTAAAAAATCCTCGAAAGGCCGCTATTTCGGAGAACATGGCACAGGGATCGGTGGTACAACGATTGCCACACCGCGGGATGCGATCAAGAGTGTGGACATGACCCGTGCACATGCTGGAATGCAGATTCTTGTTATTAATACCACCGGTGAAATTCGTGCACTTTTTGAAGTTCTGCCGGACGGTGACGTAAAAGAAATTCCATTGACCGAAAAGGCCAAGGCATTGGCGGATGATATCACCGATAACTGTGAATCTTCGCTGGCTTCGGTCATGTATGTCGGCGGGACAGGCGGAAGCGCACGCGGCGGTGTATGCACCAAACCGCTTGCGATTACCCGCGCAGTGCATGAAGGAAAAGCCGCTCTTACAATCGGCGGCGCACCGGCCTATGTTTTGCCGGGCGGCGGCATTAACTTTATCGTAGATGCCGGAAAAGTTGTGGATCATGGCTTTACATGGGTACCGACCCCGGCAACTGTTGCACCAGTAGAATACACGATGACCCGGGAAGACTATGGAAAAATCGGCGGTCATGTTGCTTGTATTCGCCCTGTTGAAGCGCTTAAAAAGGAGTTTGGTTGATAAACCTGTTTTAAAATGAATCAAGATTTTATGAAAGTTCTCCGCCCCGGTCAAGTGTTTTTCGACTACGGCCCGGTATCCATGGTTGTTACGGCATCAAAAAGCGAAAGCGATGATACGAAACTCTGCTTTTCCGCTTTTTCGGTCATAGATCATTGTTTGCGGGAACTTCGGCCTACATTGCCTATTCTCAGATGCTATCCGCCAAACGTAGATGCGTCGAAGCTTTCTGGCATAGCCGCAGGAATGGCAGATGCGGTACTTAAAACAAAGGATCCATGGCTTACCCCTATGGCGGCCGTTGCAGGGTCGATATCGGATGCGGTCGCTGACTTTCTACAGGAAAAGGGCGCTTTAAAAGCGACTGCCAATAATGGTGGGGATATTGCACTGCGCCTTTCGCCGGGCGAAACTTTAAAACTAGGCGTTTTGTATGACATGAGCAAGCCCGGAGGCGTCAATTAAGTGATCAGGCTGACACATGAACATGGCATAGGTGGTGTTGCCACAAGCGGCCTCGGCGGGAGAGGTCTCACAATGGGGATTGCAAGCGGTGTTACGACTTTTTCTCCCCGATGTGCAGATGCCGACGCTCTGGCAACTTTACTTGCCAACCGTTCGAGAATTGATTCTCCGGCGGTAAAATCCTGCCTTGCAAGGACGCTTGATCCGGATAGCGACATCGCGGATCTACCGGTGGTTTTAAGCGTTGGCGAACTTACCTCTGCTGAAAAAAACCGGGCGCTTGAGCAAGTCCTTGCAGAAGCAGAAATCCAATATCGCAAGGGAACACTTCTTGCTTGTATTGCCACCGTTCAAGAAAGAACCGTTTGCTTTGATCCGGCACATTTGCTGTCAGAATCAGAAACAAAATTATAAATAATCGATAAAGGAGCTGTCTTACCATGAAAGAACCTGCTATCAGAAAAGTTGTTACGAATGTTGAAGATATTCTTGCCGAAGGTTTTGGTCCTGTTAAACCATCGATCAAACGCTGTTCCGTTGCTGCTGTTATTAAAAATCCTTTTGCTGGAAAGTATGTCGAAGATTTGTCAGAACTAACCGAGATTGGCGAGTTTTTAGGCGGCTATCTTTCAAAGATTGCAGTTGACATACTGGACGCGCCGGTACATAGCTATGGAAAAGGCGCAATTATCGGTCTTGACGGCGAATTAGAGCATGGCGCTGCGATCTTGCATCCGAAGCTCGGCAAACCAATGCGTGATGCAATCGGCGGCGGTAAAGCCATCATTCCATCTGCTAAGAAGGCCGGTGCTGCCGGAACGGCTCTTGATGTACCGCTTCATTATAAAGATGCTTGTTTTGTTCGCACCCATTATGATGCAATGGAAGTTCGTGTTCCAGATGCTCCAAAGTGCGACGAAATCGTTGTGGCTCTTGCCTTTACAACCGGCGGCCGTCCACATCCCCGTATCGGTGGACTTCAGGTATCTGAAATTAAAGGTGAGGATGGCTTGCGCTAACTTCTGAGGCTGTTATCGTGGTGCTGAAAGTCTCCTCCGTCCGTCCTTCGCGGCGAGCGAAGGAGACTTTTTCTAAAAAAACGAAAAGTAAGACCATTGCAAAAAAGAAAATCAAAAAACAGGGAGAGCTATCCTATATTTTGGAGTGATATAAATGAAAATTGGATTTGTTGGTCTGGGCGCAATGGGGAAACCGATGGCCTGCAACCTGATCTGCGCAAACTATGAAGTTTATGTGTTTGATGTCATGGAATCTGCTGTCCAAGAGATGGCCGAAAAAGGTGCGCATGGCTGTGCCAGTGCAGGTGAAGTTGCAAAACAGGCGGATGTGATTATCTGCTCCTTGCCGAACGCTAAAATTGTCGAGGATGTCATGACAGGCGGCGATGGAGTATTTGAAAATTGCAGCAAAGGCAGCGTTATCATCGATATGAGTTCGGTAGCCCCGAACAGCACCCGCATGATGGCAGAACGTGCGGCAAAATTAGGTGTTCATTATATAGATGCACCCGTAAGCGGCGGCGTTTCCGGTGCAGCAGCCGGCACCCTTACGATTATGGTTGGTGCAGACGATGAAACGTTCCAAAAAGTAAAACCGATTTTTGATGTGTTAGGCAAAAACATTTACCATATCGGGGATGTCGGCGGCGGCGATGCGATCAAAATGGTGAATAATCTGCTTCTTGGCTGCAATATGGCGGCTCTTGCAGAGGCGCTTACGCTCGGCGTGAAATGCGGATTATCTGTTGAAACCATGAAGGAAGTTATTTCGGTCAGTTCAGGCCGGAGCTATGCTCTTGATGCCAAACTTCAAAAATTCATCATGGCGGACAGCTACCAGAAAGGTTTTGCCACCGATTTGCAATACAAAGACTTAGGCCTTGCTCTGGAGGCATCTCGCGATGAGCGTGTGCCGCTTCCAATGACAGCGGCAGCAGTTCAAATTTATGAAACTGCACGCGCTATGGGGCAGGGACGAGAGGATATGTCGTCGATTGTTAAGGTCTGGGAGCATGTAACCGGCGCCAAGGTTAGCGGTACCGAAGTGTCAAAGTCCAAATAAAACAGGCGAAAGGATTTTGAAAAAATGAAAGCTTTTACCTTCCATGCCCCCACAACTGTAGAAATGGCCTTAGCCCAGCTTAACGACTATCAAGAGAGCTGCGCCATTATATCGGGAGGCACCGATATTGTGATTGAACTGAATGAACGTCAAAAAACCCCGCAGCATGTTATCAGTATCAGCAAGTTGGATGAACTGCGTTACATGAGACAAGAAGACGGTTTTGTTAAGCTTGGCGCATTATGCACCTTTGATGAGCTGGAGAATTCCCCCTATATACAGGAAAAACTGCCTGCTCTTTATGAAACCGCAAGTCATGTTGGTTCTCCGCAGATTCGCAATTTAGGAACGATCGGGGGAAATGTTGTGAACGCTTCGGTTGCCGGAGATTCTCCAACAACATTTCTGACCTATGGTGCACAAGTAGTCCTTAAAAGTGCGGATGGTGAGCGGGTCATGACGATCGAAGACTTTAATAAAGGGCCTGGCAATTGCCAAATCCGCCTAAATGAACTGCTGAGAGAGATACGGTTTCCGATCTCATCCGAAAATGATGCGGTCGGTTATTTTAAGATAGGCAAGAGAAAATCTCTGGCTATTGTCGTATTGGCAGTTGGCATCTATATAAAACGGACAGCTGACAACAAAATTGAGGACTGCCACGTTGTATTAGGTGCTGTCAGCAAACACCCCATGCGCTCTGAAATGCTTGAGTACGCTCTCAAAGGCCGCGAGATTTCAGCCCAGTCGCTGTATGAGATGCTTCCCTTATTTACCGATGGGGTCCAAGCAGCGATTCCAAACCGTGCTTC
>CALLQM010000364.1 GCA_938014855.1 uncultured Clostridia bacterium
GTCAAACGTTTTTTCATAATAATGTCCTTTCGGCTTTCCATAATAAGCTGTCAGAACTATTTTATCCCATCGCACAAACCGTGTCAATCCGCTTGAGAACGACAAAAGGGGCACTTTTTAAAAAAGTGTCCCTTTTTCTTTTTCATTTACATCCGTTATGGTTTCATCAGTTTGACCATAACGGCTTTTTGCGCATGAAGTCTGTTTTCTGCCTCGTCAAAAATCTCACCCGCATGCTTTTCAAACGTCTCTGCGGAGATTTCCTCCCCGCGGTGAGCAGGCAGGCAATGCTGAACGATGGCATCGGGTGCCGCTGTTTGCAGAAGTTCTTCATTGATCTGATATCCGTCAAACGCTTTTCTGCGTTGAACAGCTTCCTCTTCCTGTCCCATTGACGCCCATACGTCGGTAAACAACACATCCGCATCCGCGGCCGCCTCAAAAATCTGATCAGTAAGCTGAAAACGGTTTCCAAATTCGTTTGCAAATTCGAGCACCGCCGCATCCGGGCGGTATTGTTTCGGTGTCGCGACCGAAACGGTCATGCCGGTTTTCAGCCCGCCGACAATCAGCGAATTCGCCATATTGTTGCCGTCCCCGATGTAGCACATTTTGACGCCGTCCAGCCGCCCTTTGTATTCTCTGATCGTCATGAGGTCGGCAAGCACTTGGCAAGGATGGCTGAAATCCGTCAGCCCGTTGATAATGGGAATCGAGCCATATTCCGCCAAATCCTCCACTTCCTGCTGGGCAAATGTACGAATCATAATGCCGTCTAAATAACGAGAAAGCACGCGCGCGGTATCCTGCACCGGCTCACCGCGTCCGATCTGCAGATCGCGGCTGGACAAAAACAGCGCATGTCCGCCCAGCTGGCTCATGCCAACCTCAAACGAGACACGGGTGCGTGTGGATGCCTTTTGAAAAATCATACCAAGCGTCTGCCCTTGGAGCAGATGATGCGCAATTCCGTGTTTTTGCTCATATTTAAGCTGGTCACCCAAATTGAGCAGTTCCATAATTTCTTCGGACGTTAGGTCGAGCATTTTGAGCAGATGGTTCATAAACTTAACACCTCATTCAATCGATTCAGCCCCGTGTCAATCTCTTTATAGGAAATCGTAAGCGGCGGGAGCATCCGCAGTTTTTCTTTCGCAGTTAATATCATAAGCCCGTGTTTGAGGCACTCGGCGGCAAGCTGTTTGCTCATATATCCGTCTTCCAATGCAATTCCGAGCATCAGACCTTTGCCGTCAACACGTTTTACATGCGGCATTTGCAGGACTTGTTCTGTAATATACGACCCTTTTGCGGCCACTTTATCCATCAGCGCATCGGTCAGTTTTTTCATAACAACATTTGCGCCGGCACAAGTGACTGGATTGCCGCCAAAGGTTGTTCCGTGGTCGCCGTAACCGAGTGTATCTGCGCATTTTTCACCGATCAGCACCGCGCCGATTGGCAGACCGCCGCCGAGTCCTTTTGCAAGACTGATTAAATCCGGCTGAATCCCGTAATGCTCACAGCACAGCAGTTTTCCGGTGCGCCCCATTCCGGTCTGCACTTCATCCACCATCAGCAGAATATCTTTTTCGGCGCAGATGTGCGCAATTTCGGTTACAAAATCCTCATCAAGCGGCACGACGCCGCCTTCCCCCTGCACCAGTTCAATCATAATTCCGCAGATGGTATCATCCACCGCTTGCAAAAGCTCCTTGATATAGTTAGCATGGATAAACCGAAAGCCTTCGGTAAACGGGTCAAAATTTTTATGGAACACATCTTGTCCGGTCGCGGAAAGCGTGGTGACCGTGCGTCCATGAAAGCTATTTTGAAGCGAAAGAATCGTATGGCGCCCTTTTCCGTAACGGTCAAAGCTGTATTTGCGTGCAATTTTAATCAATCCCTCGTTGGCTTCCGCGCCGGAATTGCATAAAAACACCTTTTCCATCCCTGTTCGCTGACAAAGCGTTTTCCCCAGCGTTTCCATGGGAGCGGAGTAATAGAGATTGCTCACGTGCTGAAGCGTTTTGGCCTGCCTGCTGACGGCTGCCGCCCATTCTCTGTCGCACCAGCCCAGCGAATTGACGCCGATGCCGGAGGTAAAATCGATCAATGTCCTGCCGTTTACATCCGTGCACACCGCGCCCTTTCCGCTTGCGGCCTCTAAGTCAAACCGCGCATACGTCTGCGCAATATAGGTTTGGTCAAGCTCTTTGAGTTCCATTTTATCCACCTCTCTTTTCCGCTGTGTATCGATTATCCAAGAAACATCGTTCCCATGCCCTCATCGGTCAGCAGTTCAATGAGGATGGAATGCGGCACGCGTCCGTCAATGATGTTTGCCTGTTTGACGCCGCGGCGAACCGCTTCCACACAGCAGTCCACTTTCGGAATCATCCCGCCCTGAATAATTTCTTCCCGAATCAGCGCGGGCACACCGCTTGCATTTACCGAGGAAATCAGCGTCGATTCATCGTCTTTATCGGTCAAAAGTCCGCGAACATCCGTAAGCAGAATTAAGCTTTCCGCATGCAGTTCCGCGGCAATGCGTGCGGCGGCGGAATCCGCATTGATGTTGTAAACCGTTCCGCCCGAATCACAGCCCAATGTTGCAATGACCGGAATATATCCAATGTCGAGCGCATCTTCAATGAGTTTGGTGTTGACTCCTGTGACTTCCCCCACATAGCCCACATCGGCGTCCACCTTTTCCACCTCGATCATCCTGCCGTCGATGCCGCAGAGCCCAATTGCACTTCCGTTATGCTTTTGAAGTAAACCGACCAAATCCTTGTTGGTCTTGCCCGCCAGCACCATCTGCACGACACGCACAGTCTCCTCATCGGTATAGCGCAAACCGTTTACAAATCGGCTTTCCTTGCCCATTGCATGCAGAGTATCCGTAATTTCCGGACCGCCGCCATGAACCAAAACGATGCGGATGCCTACAAGAGAAAGCAGAACAAGGTCGCTCATCACCGCATCTTTCAGTTCTGGGTTAATCATCGCATTGCCGCCGTATTTGACGACCACGATTTTATGGTTGTATTTTTGCAGATAAGGCAGAGCCTCGGCGAGAATCTGTGCCTTATCGGAATTGGCTGTTTTCATCGTGATCTCCTCCTTTGCGGTCAAGTGCGGTAGTCCCCGTTAATTTTAACGTAATCATAGGTCAGGTCACAGCCCCACGCGGTTGCGGTTCCGCATCCCTGTCCCATACAGATTAGAATCTGAATTTCTGGCTCACTGAGAACTTTTTTCGCCGTTTCCTCGCTGAACGCAACGCCCGCTCCGTTTTCACAGACTTGGATTTCTCCGGCTTTGGAGCGGAGCGAAACCCCCACGCGCTTAATTTCAAATTCTGCATCGGTATAGCCGATGGCGCAGAGCACACGTCCCCAGTTCGCGTCGGCGCCAAACATTGCCGCCTTGAACAGGCTGGAGCAGATAATCGATTTTGCCACCTTTTTTGCGGTATCAATCGAAGGAGCACCGGTCACCGAACACTCCAACAGCTTCGTAGCACCTTCTCCATCCGCCGCCATTTCTTTTGCAAGCTGACGGCAAACCATTGTCAGCGCTCCAACAAATTTATAGTAATTGGAATTTTCGTTTTCAATCATCGGATTCTGCGCCTGTCCGTTTGCCATTACGGTCAGCATATCGTTGGTGGAGGTGTCCCCATCCACCGAAATCATATTAAATGTTTCGTCTGCAACCTCTTTGCAGGCTTTTTGAATCATTGCGGCTGAGACTGCCACATCCGATGTGACAAAACAAAGCATCGTTGCCATATTGGGATGAATCATGCCGCTTCCTTTTGCAATCCCGCCGACCACGCATTCTCTGCCGTCCAGCAGAAATTTGACTGCCACCTGTTTGCGTTTGGTGTCGGTGGTCATGATGGCATCTGCGGCGTTGTCGCTTCCGTTTTCGCTGAGAGAAGCGGCCAGCGCCGGCATTGCATTGGTAATCGGGTCAAGTGGGAGCGGCTGTCCAATCACGCCGGTAGAGGCAATGATGATGTCCTCCTCACGGATGCGCAACGCATTTGCCGCGCTCTCACACATTGCATGGGCGATAAATTCCCCATCGGCGTTGCAGGTATTGGCATTGCCGGAATTGCATAGAATCGCACGCGCGGTTCCATTTGAAAGGTGCTCTTTGGTGACTGTAATCGGCGCACCTTTCACTTTGTTTTGTGTATAGACGGCCGCGGCGGTGCATGGGGTGCTGCTCACAATCAGTGCCAAATCTTTTTTCGATTGATTTTTGCGGATGCCGCAGTGTACGGCTCCTGCTTTAAATCCTTTCGGGGCGCAGACACCGCCCTCGGTCAGCTTATATGGCATGATGCCTCATCCTTCCTAAACCAGTTTTAAAATGCGGGCGGCACCAGCTCCAGCCCCGCTGTTTCGCTCAGCCCAAGCGCAAGATTCATGTTTTGAATTGCCTGCCCGGCGGCACCTTTGACCATATTGTCAATCGCGGAAACCACAATCAAGCGGCCGGTGCGCGAGTCGACATGCAGGGAAATATGGCAGTCGTTGCTGTATTTGACGTTTTTTAGATTTGCCGCGGTGCCTTTTGGCAGAATCTTTACAAACCGCTCCCCGCTGTAAAACGTTTCATAGAGTGCTCGAATTTGATCTTCCTCTAAATTCTCATCCATCTTCATGTACATCGTCGCAATGATGCCGCGGTTCAGCGGGAGCAGATGGGGCACAAACGTCACCTTCAGCGGTTTCCCCGCCAATTCTCCGAGCACCTGTTCGATTTCCGGTGTATGCCGGTGGCTTGCAATTTTATAGGGCGAAAACGCCTCGTTGCATTCCGTATAGTGTGTATTCAGCGCCAGCCCGCGTCCTGCTCCGGTCGCTCCGGATTTACAGTCGAGCACCAGCGTTTCGGGGTCAACTATGCCTGCCTGCATGACGGGCGCCAGTCCGAGACAGACGCAGGTCACATAGCATCCCGGATTTGCAATCAGCTTTGCGCCTTTCACCAAATCGCGGTGCAGTTCGGGAATGGAATAGACCGCCTGCTGATGCAGGGCGGGTTCAGAATAGGTTCCGCCGTACCACGTTTGGTAATCGGATTCCTTTTTTAGGCGAAAATCGGCGCCCATATCGATAAACAGCTTTCCCGCGTCAACGCATCGGCGCGCGATTGACTCGGACAGCCCATGCGGCAGAGAGCCAAACACCACATCACAGGTTTCGATTACCTGCTGATCGTTGGTCAGCGTTTGGTCAAACAGCCCCGTCAGCTGAGGATAAACCGCGCTGATGTCCTGCCCTTCAAAGCTGACGGATGAAACCGCCGCAACCGTTACATTCGGATGGGACAGCAGCAGCCGCACAATTTCCAGCCCCGCATATCCAGTGGCGCCGAGGACGCCTGCTTTCACCTTTTCCATTCCTAACACCTCATTTTGTCGATTACGCCTTCTTGCTTTCCTGTTCCAAAAACGCGCGGATCTTTTGGATTTGTTCCGTTACAGCGGCGGGCGACGGTCCGCCCTCGCTCGTTCTTCCTTTTACACAGGTTTCAAGGCTGATTGCCTCATAAACATCCTGCTCAAACACCGGATTTGCGGTTTTGTATTCTTCCAACGGCAGGGTTTCCAGCGTCAGCCCTTTTTGGATACACAGCGCCACGAGTCCGCCGGTACATTTATACGCATCACGGAACGCTACGCCCTTTTTGGTCAAATAGTCTGCGCAGTCGGTCGCATTGATAAAACCTTTTGCCGCGGCCGCGCGCATATTGTCTTTGAGCACCGTCATCGTCTGCACCATCGGCGTCATGGTCGAAATGCAGAGTTTCGCGGTATCCACCGCATCAAAAATAGCTTCTTTATCTTCCTGCATATCCTTATTATAGGCAAGCGGAAGCCCTTTCATCATCGTGAGCAGGGTCATTAAATCGCCATACACCCTGCCGGTCTTTCCGCGCACCAGTTCCGCCACATCGGGATTTTTCTTTTGCGGCATAATCGAAGAACCGGTTGCAAACGCATCGTCCAGCTCAATAAATTTAAATTCCCACGAACACCAAGCTACAATTTCCTCGGAAAAGCGGGAAAGGTGCATCATAATGGTCGAGAGCGCCGCCGCAAGTTCGATGCAGAAATCGCGGTCGGACACGCCGTCCAGCGAATTGGCGCTCACGCGCGAAAAGCCAAGCGCTTTTGCTGTCATATTCCGATCAATCGGGTAAGTCGTACCTGCAAGTGCACACGAGCCAAGCGGCAGTTCATCCATGCGTCCCGCCGCATCCTGCATTCTGCCGACATCCCGCGCAAGCATATTCGCATACGCCATCAGATGATGTCCGAACGTGATCGGCTGAGCACGCTGTAAATGCGTATAGCCGGGCATCACCGTCTGCAGATGCTGCTGCGCCTTATCCGTGAGTTCTTTGATCAGCGCGAGCAGAAGATCGATGATGTTTTTTGCTTCATCCCGCAGGCAGAGCCGCAGATCCAACGCAACCTGATCGTTACGCGAACGCGCGGTATGCAGACGCTTTCCGGTTACGCCGATTCGTTCGGTCAGCACCTGCTCGACAAACATATGGATATCTTCGGCATTCGGATCAATGGCAAGCGCGCCGCTTTTTAAATCCGCACAAATGCCGTCCAAACCGTCCACAATTTTATCGGCATCTTCTTTTGCAATGATTCCCTGTGCGGCCAGCATCTGCGCATGCGCCATTGAGCCCGCAATATCCTGCATAAACATGCGCGCATCAAAGCGGATGGATGAGTTAAAGTCGTTCACACGCGGATCCACTTCTTTGGAAAACCGCCCTGCCCACATTTTCATATCTTTCCCTCGCTGTTCTATCATTCGTTGACACAAAAGGCTGTAACGCTGGGACACCTGCCCCGACGTTACAGCCCCATAAAGTTCTCTTACTTGATATTTTTCTGATCGAGCAATGCTTTCACCTTGAGCGGCAGACCAAACAAGTTGATGAATCCGGCCGAATCCGCCTGATCATAAACATGGTCTTCGCCAAACGTTGCAATCTCCTCGGAATAGAGCGAATACGGGGACGTCATTCCGGCATTCATGATGTTGCCTTTATACAGTTTCAGCTTCACTTCGCCCGTAACGGTTTCCTGTGTTTTATCCACAAACGCGCTGAGCGCTTCCCGCAGAGGGGTATACCACAAGCCGTTATAAACCAATTCGCTGAATTTGACGCCCATCTGCATTTTATAATGCTGGGTTTCTTTGTCCAAGCAGATTTCTTCCAAAGACTGATGCGCAAAATACAGAATCGTTCCGCCCGGAGTCTCATAAACGCCGCGGCTCTTCATGCCGACCAGCCTGTTTTCGACCATATCGACGATGCCGACACCGTTTTCGCCGCCCAGTTTATTGAGCTTATAAATGAGATCGACCGCGCTCATTTTTTCGCCGTCCACCGATACCGGCACGGCTTCTTCAAATCCAATCCTCACGTAAGTCGGCTTGTCGGGCGCTTTTTCGGGAGTCACGCCCATTTCTAAGATTTTATCATACTGAGGCTCATTGGCGGGGTCTTCCAAATCCAGCCCCTCGTGCGACAGATGCCACAGGTTTTTATCCTTGGAATAGTTGGTTTCACGATTGATTTTCAGCGGAATTTGATGTTCTTCCGCGTAAGCAATTTCTTTTTCCCTGCTATTGAGTTCCCAGAAACGCCATGGAGCGATGATGTCCATATTGGGAGCAAAAGCCTTAATCGTCAATTCAAAACGCACCTGATCGTTGCCTTTTCCGGTACAGCCGTGGGCGATGGCATCCGCGCCCTCTTTTTGTGCGATTTCTACCAGGCGTTTTGCGATGATTGGACGTGCAAAAGATGTACCGAGCAGGTATTTTCCTTCGTATACCGCGCCGGCTTTCACGGTCGGAACAATGAATTCATCCACAAATTCCGTTGTCAAATCTTCTATGTAGCATTTGGAAGCACCGGTTTTGATTGCTTTTTCTTCCAAACCTTCCAGTTCAAAGTCGCCCTGTCCGACGTTGGCGGCAACTGCAATGACTTCGCAGTCGTAATGTTCTTTCAGCCACGGGATAATAACCGATGTATCCAGCCCGCCGGAGTAGGCAAGCACTACTTTTTTATATTGCTTTTGCATATATATACCCTCCGTTTGTTTATTCATTCATCATAATCTCTATTATACACTGTTTTTATACAATTGCAAGCCCAATATTCGCATAAATATTCATTATATTTATACTTGTTTTGTGTATACCTGCACAAAATCCCCTTTTTTTCACGCTTCATCAATGCTATAATAAAAGGTATGGAATCCGCAGTGACTGCGTATTTTGTGTGGTTTTATCCACATTACAACATATTAGAAAAAGGGGCTTTGTAAAATGAAAAAAATTACACCACAAGAACTGAATAAAAATGCGTTTGATTTGATCGGTAAACAATGGGCAATGGTTACCACCAAGTCCGCCGACGGACGCGTCAATACGATGCCGGCAAGCTGGGGCGGCATTGGAATCCTGTGGCACAAGCCTGTCACTTATATTTTCCTTCGTCCACAGCGTTATACACGCGAACTGATGGATGCGTCCGAAACATTTTCCGCCTGCTTCCTGCCGGAAGAATACCGCGAACAGCTCCAATACTGCGGCAAACATTCCGGAAGAGACACCGACAAGCTGGCCGCCTGCAAATTCGAAGCTATTACGCTGGATGACGCGCCTGCTCTTGCACAATCAGAACTCGTCATCACCTGCCGCAAATTGTATCGGCAGAAATTTGATCCTGCATGCTTTATAGATTCTGAACTTGATGAAAAAAATTATCCAAACCAAGATTATCACTTTGTTTATGTCAGCGAGATTTTGGGAGTTTATGAAAAATAACCGATAAAAACAGCGGAGACAGAAACTGTCTCCGCTGTTTTTTATTCCTCTAGTTTATATTCTTTCACTTTATGCAGGATTTTTAAATCCACAAGTGCATCGATTTTCGTGCCGTTTTCGGTAAATTCCTGCTCAAACACCTTACCCTTTTTAATGATCTCATTGACCAGCCCGCTTTTGTCATACGGAATCAGCAGGTGCATGCGCTGATGCGTCGGCTTAAGTGCACAGGCAGTCTTTTTTAGAAGAGTATCCAATCCAAATCCGGTTTTTGCTGAGATAACGGCAGTCAGCGGATTAAGCGCAAGCGGGGATTCTGAAATCCGGTCACACTTATTTAGAATAGTCAGCACCGGAGTATTTTCGACACCCAATTCCTGCATCAGACTGCGAGTAACAGAAATCTGCTCCTGCACTTCCTCCGAGGAAATATCGCAGACGCACCATAGCAGATCGGCGCCAACCGCTTCCTCCAGCGTGGATTTAAACGCTTCCACCAGTTGGTGCGGCAGTCTTCTCACCAAGCCAACCGTATCAATCAGCATGACTTGTCTGCCATCCGGGAGCATCAGCGCGCGCGAAGTCGGATCCAGCGTCGCAAACAGCTTGTCCTCCGCCAAAATGCCCGCATCGGTCAGCGCATTTAGCAGTGTGCTTTTCCCAACGTTCGTATAGCCGACGATTGCAACGGTGGTCACGCCGTCTTTTTTGCGGCGTTCCCGAAGCAGTCCGCGCCGTTTTTCCAGTTTTTCAAGCTGTTCCTGCAAAGCGGAAATTCTGCGCCGAATGTGGCGGCGGTCGGTCTCCAATTTGGATTCACCGGGGCCTCGTGTCCCGATTCCTCCGCCCAGCCTCGAAAGTTCGGTTCCCATACCTGTTAGACGCGGCAGGCGGTATTTCAGCTGAGCCAGCTCCACTTGCAATTTTCCTTCGGCGGTTACCGCACGCTGTGCAAAAATATCCAATATCAGCATTGTGCGATCAATCACGGGAATTTCGCAGACTTTTTCCACATTACTGATTTGCGCGGGGGAAAGTTCGTGGTCAAAAATGACCAGTTCAATCTCATTGGTTTTGCAGAACTGTGTGAGTTCCTGCAGTCTGCCCTCACCTATGCAGGTTGCAGGGTCAAACGAAGGACGCCTTTGGTATATTTTTGCAATGGTTTGAGCGCCGGCGGTTTCTGCCAGCTCTTCCAGCTCATCCAATGATACTTTTACATCGTATTCCCCTGTGTCCACAGCGGCAAGTACGACTCTTTGCGGTTGTTCGTGTTGCGTTTCGATCATAGTATTCTCCTTTTTTAACCAGTGCCGCTAATCAGCTGATTATCTGCTGTTTTCATAAAATCTATACGAGGTTTTTTGCGTATCATCCATAATTAATACAAACGACATGCTAAAAACCCGAATCTTAAGCACGTTTGGGCTTATTATAACACACAAAAGAAAAAACAAGCATCCTTTTTACCAAATTCTTTGCATTGAACGCACTCTTCGGATGCGGTACACTCAATATAAAGAACGAATAGGATGTGAACATAAAATGAAGCTTTTTGTCTTCGCCCGCCCCTCCCTGCAACTCTATTTGGAGAAACTGCTACCCAATTGTCCCCATGAAGTTGACGTATCTTGGCTGCCGGAGCAGACCAACGCAGATCTTCATACAATGTTACAGGAGCAGCTGGCGCAAGCCAAGGGCTATGACGCCGTGATCCTTGCCGATGGCGGATGCCTTCTTCCCGAAGACGGACTTGCCTGCCCGCATGCGCCTTTGGTCATTCCCCGAGTACATAACGCGGTTTCCCTCCTTCTTGGAGGTGCCGAACCCTATCGCCGCCTGTTTGATGAATTTGGCGGCTTAGTTGCGTGGTATCTTTCGGGTACGAAAACAGAGGTTCTGGATTGTCCTCGCGCGGAATGCGTCTGCCTTGGTTATCTCGCTGACACACAGCTGATGCTTGCTGATGAAAGCATCTCCGCACGTTTGATTGCTCAAAAAAACAACTGGGATTTCTTTAACGCGGAATGCGACTATTCCCTTTTGACCGCACTGCTCAGCGGCGATTGGGACGATGACAAAATTGCAGTTGTTCCCAAAGGAGAGTTTGCAAAGCTTTCCTACAACAAGGATATTATTGAGTAATTTATACGTTATGTAATGCCTTCATCCAAAGGAATAGCGGACTTCGATCGAAGTCCGCTATTCCTTTTTTTATTCTTGAGTTGACATTGTTTCTTTGAGCGATGTTGCAAGACCTGCCAGCGACTGAATTTCGCTTGGGATGATGATCTTGGTTGCTTTGCCGTCTGCCGCTTTGGCAAACGCTTCAAGGCTCTTGATTTTGATGATCTGTTCACTCGGATTCGCCGCAGTAAGCAGTTTGAGAGAGTCGGCAACCGCTTTCTGCACCAGTTCAATTGCTTCCGATTCACCCTGCGCTTCACGGATCTTCTGTTCGCGAACACCTTCAGCACGCAGAATCGCAGATTGTTTTTCTGCTTCTGCACGCAGAATTTGAGATTCCTTTTCACCCTCTGCAACGAGAACCCTGCTACGCTTATCGCCTTCTGCACGAAGAATTGCTTCACGGCGTTCACGCTCTGCCTTCATCTGTTTTTCCATTGCATCCTGAATCTCACGCGGCGGCAGAATGTTTTTCAGTTCTACCCGGTTGACCTTAATGCCCCATTTATCGGTCGCTTGGTCTAACGTAGCGGTAATTTTTGTATTGATGACATCACGGGAAGTCAGCGTATTATCCAGTTCCAATTCACCGATAATATTACGAAGTGTCGTTGCAGTCAAATTTTCAATTGCAGAAACTGGGCGCTCCACACCATACGTATAAAGTTTGGCGTCCGTTACCTGAAAAAATACAACCGTGTCGATCTGCATCGTTACGTTATCTTTTGTAATCACTGGCTGAGGCGCAAAGTCCACAACCTGTTCTTTTAACGAAACACGCTTTGCAACCCGATCAATAAACGGTATTTTCAGATGAAGACCGGTTTCCCATGTCGCAAAGTAAGCACCAAGCCGCTCCACCACAGAAACGCTTGCTTGAGGCAGAATTTTGATGCTGCTGATGATGATTACCAAAACGATGATGACCAATAAAAAAATAGGCAAGGAGC
>CALLQM010000365.1 GCA_938014855.1 uncultured Clostridia bacterium
CATAGCCGGTGGTTTTGTCAAGCTAAAGCGAACAAAAATAAAGCCCGCCGCGGCGCGGCGGGCTTTCCACTAGAGCATTTATTCGTACAAGGGATGTTTGGCGCAAAGCGCTTCCACACCGGCGCGAATTTCTTCTTTTTTATTGTCAAAATCAGAAGCACAAAGATAGATAAATTCCGCAATGCGATCCATATCTTCTTCTTTAAATCCACGAGTCGTAACAGCAGGCGTACCGATACGGATACCGCTGGTAACAAACGGGCTCTGCGGATCGTCGGGGATTGCATTTTTGTTGACGGTGATATAGACCTCGTCCAATTTTTTCTCCAAGTCTTTGCCGGTAATATTGAAGCTGCGCAGATCAACCAATACCAAGTGGTTATCACTTCCGCCGGAAACCAGCTGGAATCCACGTTTTGTAAGTCCCTTTGCAAGAGCACGGCAGTTTAACACAATCTGATGCTGATACGCCTTAAATTCCGGTTTCAGTGCCTCACCCAGGCAAACAGCTTTTGCGGCAATGATATGCATGAGAGGACCGCCCTGCGTTCCCGGGAAAATTGCCTTGTCAATCGCTTTTGCCAACTCTGCACGACAGAGAATCATGCCGCCGCGGGGTCCACGCAGAGTTTTATGGGTGGTTGTGGTCACGACATCCGCGTACGGAACAGGAGAAGCGTGTTCTCCAGCGGCAACCAAACCCGCAATATGTGCCATATCCACCATAAAATAGGCGCCGACTTCTTTTGCAATGGCGCTCAGCTTTTCAAAATCGATGGCCCGCGGATATGCGGAAGCACCGGCTACCAACAATTTGGGCTTATGCTCCAATGCCAGTTCGCGTACCTTATCATAGTCGATTTGCTGGGTCTCAGGATCCAACCCATAAGGAACAAAGCTATAATATTTACCGGACAGATTAACCGGGGAACCGTGTGTTAGATGTCCGCCGTCTGCAAGGCTCATGCCGAGTACGGTGTCACCCGGGTTGAGCAGTGCAAAATAGACCGCAAGGTTTGCCTGTGCACCCGAGTGAGGCTGTACGTTTGCATGTTCTGCTCCAAAAAGTTTTTTGGCTCGCTCAATCGCGATTGTCTCAACGATATCCACATCCTGACAGCCGCCGTAATACCGCTTGCCCGGATAGCCTTCTGCATATTTGTTAGTCAAAACACTTCCCATTGCGGCCATAACCGCAGGGCTGACGATGTTTTCAGAAGCGATCAACTCAATATTTCTGCGCTGGCGTGCCAGCTCTTTGTTCATCGCTTCCCCTACTTCAGGGTCTTCTTTGGCTACAAAACCGATTGAATCCATAATATCCTGATACATTTCCGATACCTCCGCTTACATTCATAAACATAAATATTATAAAAACTGACCAATAAAACGCACCAAACGCGGGATGATTGCCCTTGACTCATAAAAAGAGGGATAAGCGCCGTGAAAAAACGCGGCGGCTTTTACCACCCACCAAATTATAAACAACGTAATAAACACAATCCACAGCCATTTTGTATGCATCCACCGTTCTTTCCCAATCAGCCAAAAAACAGACAGCAGACCTGTATAGATAATCACCACAAAAACGAGTAGATGATACTGATAAGCCTGCAGAAAATGCAGGTGGAACAGCGCATTCACGGCTCTTGTCATTCCGCAGGCCGGACATTCCATTCCAAAAATCCAACGAATCGGACAAAAATACGGCAGGCCATGCGTAAAAAGCCAAACTAATACAGCCGCTCCCGCAAAAAACATGCCGAGAAGCATCAAGCGCTGAAAAAAATTTCGATTGTTCATCAGATAGGAATTTGAAAGAATGCAATGAGTTTGCCAAATAACAATAAAATAAGCGCAGACGCCAAACAATACAGAAGTATTCTCCACGTCGGCGGTGTGGGGCGGTTGAAAAATGACATACAATCATCCTTTTTCTATATTGTTTATTAGTTTAGCATATTTAGTCGAAAATGAAAAGAATAGATTCCACATGAATTAAGTCATACTTACTGCTTTGATTCTACTATGTTGCACAATTCCTGTTCTTTTTACGCAAAATGCACAAAAACA
>CALLQM010000366.1 GCA_938014855.1 uncultured Clostridia bacterium
AATGAGTACTGGCGTTTCTACCTCTAGAAAATTCTCTGCATCAAGATATTTTCTGGTTTCTTGTGCCAGCTTGTGCCGCAAAACCAGATTGTTACGCACCACGCTGCGACGCAGATCCAAATAGCGGTATTTTAATCTTAGTTCCTCTTTTACATTTGTGGTATCTTTAATCTCAAATGGCGGGGTTTCACTTTTTGCCAAAATCCGCAGATCATCGACATACAGTTCAACTTCTCCTGTGGAAATATCTTTGTTGACCGATTCACGGCGGCGGACGGTTCCTTTCGCCATCAATACAAATTCCGCACGAGCGGTTTGTGCTTTTGCACGCAGCTGTGCGTCTGTTTTGTCGTCAAATGCAAGCTGTAAAATGCCGCTGCGATCGCGCAGATCGATAAAAACGAGCATTCCTTTATCGCGGATCTTCTGCACCCAGCCGCAGGCAACCGCCTGTTTGCCAATATCGTCCGCTGAAAATTCTCCGCAGTATTTGGTTCTTTTTAAACCCTGCATGGTATCCATAAATCTATTCTCCTTTGACTTCTCGATTACTTCTATATCTCAAACACATCGTGTTTTTAGTTTGACAATCCCTCACGGATAAAGTTTACAAACGCGTCTTCCGTTAGTTCGACTTCCGTCTTTTCGCCATTGTCCATCCGTTTGACGGTTACTTTGCCTTCGCTGAGCTCGTTGTCGCCAAGGATACAGCTATATGCCGCATGCAGTTTGTTTGCATATTTCATCTGCGCCTTGACACTGCGGCTCATGATGTCACTTTCCGCATGGAATCCCTCTTTTCGCAGGGACATGCAGAGTTCTGCCGCTTTGAGCGCCGCCGACTCTCCCATGCTTCCGATGTAAATGGCGCATCCCGGCTCCTGCGGAATCGTGCAGCCGCACTGCTCCATGACAAGAAGCAGCCGTTCCAGCCCCATTGCAAATCCAATCGACGGGGTAGGCTGTCCGCCCAAAAGCTGAATCAGCCCATCATACCGGCCGCCGCCGCAGACCGTACCCTGTGCACCGATTCCGGTTGCAACAAATTCAAATACGGTGCGGGTATAGTAATCCAATCCGCGCACAATCGTCGGATTGATTTTATACGCAATGCCCATGGCATCCAAGTGTTTTTTAAGCCCTTCAAAATGCGTTCTGCAATCGTCGCAGATATAATCCAGTACGACCGGCGCATCCTTTGCAAGTTCCGAACAAACCGGACTTTTGCAGTCGAGAATACGCATTGGGTTTTTTTCCAACCGTTCCCGACAGGTTTCGCACAGCTGATCGTAATGACTTTTAAAATAAGCTTTCAGCGCTTCATGGTATTTCGCTCTGCATTCCGGACAGCCGATGGAGTTGATTTCCAGTTCCAGTCCGGTAATTCCCAGTGTATCAAAAATGGTTTTGGCTACTGCAATGGTCTGAGCATCAGCGGACGGTTCCGCCGAACCCACCATTTCCAAACCAAACTGATGGAATTCGCGCAGACGGCCTGCCTGCGGTTTTTCATAGCGGAAACAGCTGGTCACATAGCTGACTTTAAGCGGCATTGCTTCATTGAGCAGACCGTTTTGGAGGATGGCGCGCATGGTGCCCGCCGTTCCCTCCGGACGCAGTGTAATCGAGCGACCGCCCTTATCTTGGAACGTGTACATTTCTTTCTGCACCACGTCGGTCGTATCGCCCACCGAACGCTGAAACAGTTCGGTATGCTCAAATGTCGGAAACCGGATCTCTCGAAAACCGAACAGTCCCGCGATTTGCAGAGCCTTCTGCTCCACATACTGCCATTTGCCGCTTTGCGATGGCAGCACGTCCTGCGTGCCGCGCGGCGCGTTGGTGATGATTGCCATTTGTAATTCCTCCTGAGTATTATACAAAATGTTTAATTTGAGTTGTCAAAACAAAATCCCCGTCTCCATGTACGGCGAAGCCATACAAAGGGACGAGGACATTCCACGTGGTGCCACCCTTGTTGGATGCAGACGCATCCCGCTCAGACCCTTTAACGCAGGGGCATACGTGCCGCTCATCACGGCAGGCTGGGCGGGTGTCTTTCGCAGAAATCCCCGGCGCAGGCACATTTC
>CALLQM010000367.1 GCA_938014855.1 uncultured Clostridia bacterium
GGTGCTGTCGCAGCCCCGCCCGTGCGGCGTCTTTTCTGCGGATAAATTTGTGGACATGGATGCCCTGCCGTTTCCATACGATGATCTGGATGCGCTTCAGCACCGCGTAATTTATTACGAATCTACGCGCGGGTGTCCGTTCGGGTGCAGTTACTGCCTGTCCTCAGCAGATCGCACCACGCGGAAACGGTCGCTTTCGCTGGTATTTTCGGATTTACAGCGTTTGATAGATGCCCATGTGATGCAGGTCAAATTTGTGGATCGAACGTTTAATTTGGATGCCGCCCGTGCTTTGCAGATTTGGAAGTATCTTGCCGCGCATGATAACGGGACAACCTGTTTTCAGATGGAACTGGGCGGCGATTTGTTTACCGAAGAGCAGATTTCCTTTTTAAAAACCGTACGTCCGGGATTGTTTCAGTTTGAAATCGGGGTGCAGAGCACCTACAATCAGACGATGGAAAACGTCTGCCGCAAAACGGATTTTTCCATCCTCAGCAAAAACGTGCTGGCGGTGCATGCGGCTGGAAATATCCATCAGCATTTGGATTTGATTGCGGGACTGCCGGGTGAAGATTTTGAGCGGTTTGCAAAGTCTTTCGATGACGTATTTGCATTACAGCCGGAACAGCTTCAGCTCGGTTTTTTAAAGCTGCTGCGCGGGTCAAGGCTTTATGCCAAGCGCGGCGAATACGATCTTATACACAGCGATTTTCCGCCATACGAAGTGCTTCGCACGAAAGAACTGCCGTTTCATGATCTCGTGCGGCTGAAATCGGTCGAGGACATGACGGAGGTCTATTATAACAGCGGACGATTTGAAACCGCTCTTCATTATCTATGGGAAGTTTGTCCGTCGCCGTTTTGGGCATTTCTAACACTTGGAGAACAGATGCCAACCATGCGGAATGTTGGGAAATACGAGTATTATGATTTGCTGTTTGCGTTCGCGGTCAAGCAGGGTGGTGACCCCGAAATTCTGCGCTGGTTGATTCGGTTTGACCTATTGCGCAATGAGCGCCCGAAAAAACTGCCGAAATGCTGTGGAGAGGGATTGATGCCGCAGTTCCGCAAATCATTGGCACAGCTTGATCTGCCCAAACATTGGGCGGCAGAAGTGTTCCCGTTTGATGCGTCTGATTCAAAGCGGACTTCCGGCAGGATTGTCATTGCCTGCGATTATACGCGCAGAGATGCGCTGGGACATGCTCATGTTGAAACGTATCCCTTATAGATGCAAAAAGAGCCGTCGTTTCGACGGCTCTTTTTATGTAACGTGGGATTGCAATTAGTCGATTACGGTCATAGAGTAACCGACTTTAAAGCTGGTGCCTGGCTCTAAGATGCGTACATACGGTTTGTCCTCAAAGTTGCCGGTTTCGTCATGGTAAGCGGGAAGACCGCACCAAGGTTCGAGGCAGACATAAGGCGCGTTTTTGTTGGGAGCGGACCAAACGCCGAGCGCGTCGAATTTGTGGAAATCAAACTCCATGCCTTTACCGGTTTTGGAGTTGATGAGTTTGACAACGCGCGATTTCGGAGCGGCAAAAATCAGTGCATCACGGGGGTCAAACAGGCTGTGCTTGAGGTGCAGGGTATCCGTATCGGTGAATTCGGGAAGCCATTCGGTACCGGTGATGCATCCGCCGTTGGGAGCAAGCGTATTTTCCGTATGTTCCACACATTCAAACTTCAGCTCATAATCTTCAAAGGATTCCCCGTCATAGATCGGGCAGTTGAATCCCGGATGACCGCCGATGCACATAGGCATGCGTTTATTCGACTTGTTTTCAACGAGGAAAACGGTTTGGAATCCCTTTTCACAGATGGTGTGGGTAACATGCAGGGTGAAGTCAAATGGATACTGCTTTTTCAGTTCGGGGTTGGAACTAAGGGTATATTCGACGAAATCTTCGCCGTGTTTACCCAGCTGGAATTCCAATTTGCGGGTAAATCCGTGTTTCTTGATTTCATATTCTTTGCCGTCGATTTTCACTTTGCTGTCAATGGTGGTTCCGACAACCGGAAACAGCACTGGGGAATGGCTTGCCCAAACAGCGGGGTCGCCGCCCCAAATATATTCTCTGCCGTTGGCGGCTTTGTAAGATGCAAGTTCACCTCCAATGGAATTGACCGTTGCGGTTGCTTTTCCATACTTGAGCTGATATTGAGACATAGATTTGTCCTCCTTTATTTTTGGTTCAAAAAGCGGTCCACGAGGAAACGCGGACGATGCTTGACCTCCATATAGATTTTTCCGATATACTCACCGATGACTCCAAGACACAAGAGCTGGATGCCTCCGATTGCCCAAATGGAGCCCATAAGAGTCGTCCATCCGGTCACCGTATAGCCGAACAGTTTGAGCATAAGCAGTGTAAACAGGGCGATGATGCTGGCGGCAAAAATCAGCATTCCCAGTGCGGTAATGAATCGAATGGGCTTGACGGAAAAAGACGTAATGCCGTCGATTGCGAATGCCAGCATTTTTTTCAGCGGATACTTGGATTCGCCGGCAAACCGTTCGCTTCGTTCGTAGGTGACGACCGACGTGCGGAACCCGATCAGCGGCACGATGCCCCGCAAAAAGAGGTTCACTTCTTCATACTGCATGAGAGCCTCGAGCGCGCGGCGGCTCATGAGCCGATAGTCGGCATGGTTCTGGACGATTTCCACGCCCATAAATTTCAGAAATTTATAATAACCCACGGCAGTGGAGCGTTTAAAGACGGTATCCGTTGCGCGGGAAGAACGCACGCCGTAGACGACGTCACAGCCGCTGTAATATTCGCTGACAAATTTGTCGATGACGTTGATGTCGTCCTGCAGGTCGGCGTCCAACGAAATCGCCATATCGCAGAAATCTTTTGCCGTGCTTAGCCCTGCCACCAGTGCATTTTGGTGTCCTCGGTTATGAGCCAGTTTCAGCCCGGAAAACAGGTTGGGCTGTTTGCTGTGCAGGTCGGAAATGATGTCCCAAGTGGTATCACGGCTTCCGTCATCCACAAACAGGACACGGCTGTGTTCCGACACAACGCCTTGTTCCATCATGCCGCCTAGTTTTGCGGCAAGGCGTTTGGACGTCTCTGGTAAGACCTCCTGTTCGTTATAACAGGGAATGACCAGATATAAGGTTTCGTTCATCAGTAAGCCTCCTTAAAGACAGCAGGTTTGCTATTCGTGTTCATCATGTTCCGGCGTGTCGGTTGAATCCAATCCATCCTGCGGTGGTTTTGGAAGTTCGCCAGTTTCGTCCTCGGATTCTTCCAACCATTCCGCCTGTGGTTCATCCGACAGATACAGAGCGTCAAAATCTTCATTATCACGCGGTTTTCGAATCTTTTCCGGTTTTCCAAATCGTTTGTAAAGCAGGAGATATACCACAAGAATGATGAGCCCTGCGGCGCTGACCGCAATGCCGAGGTAAAGCCCGGGAGCGGTATAGGTGAATCGAATGTTGTTATTTCCGGCAGGAGCGCGCACCGATAGAAAGCCTACGGATGTTTTTTGGATTGGCACCGATTCGCCGTTCACTGTGGCAGACCAGCCTTTATCGTAGGGGACAGAGTAAAAGACAAGATTTTCCCTGCCAAGATCAATGTTAGACGTAAATCCACGGCGATCGATCTCAAACGATTCGCCCGCCGTTCCTCTGCGGTTGCGGCAGTCAATCAAATAGTCGTTTTCCCCCATATCTTCATAAGATTCTTTCGGCATGTGCTCGAGAATGTCGCGGTATGCATCGCTGTCCTCATCCGGCAAAACCAGCGTACGAAGCAGGACGGATGCGCGTTTCGCTTCCGCAATTTCATCAAATTCGCTTTCGGTGATAAAATAGTCATAGGTGAATCCCATCGGAATGAAGTTTTCGTTTTCATAGATATTATAGCCAAGTTGATTGGAATAAAATCCCCATCCGGGCATGAGATCTTGGTCTTCCTCGCTTTCGCTTATAAACAGCCACCGAACGGAAAGCAGGGGACGGAGCGAATAATATTTGGTTTCCGGTTTTGAGGATACGTCGCGTTTTACGCCGACCCTTGGATAAAAGTCCATGATAGAAACTGGAATAATGCTGTGAAATGCTTGAATATTCGGCAGATGCCAAAACATTCCCAAGTTATCCATCCCTTTGTAGATGTCCGAACGGGCAAAGGTATCATCCGGAAGATCCAGTTCATAGCGCCCTTTAAGTGCAACATTACGGATAAAATCGGGGTCGTCGGAATGAGATTTGCCCATGCCGATAAACGTACCGGTATAAGCTACGATAACAAAACAGAGACAGCCGCAGACGATGCGGAAGAATGCTTTGGATTCGCGGTAACGGTTTAAAAGGATGCCCAGCGCAATGAGTCCGCCGAGCGCAATTGCCGCAATTGCCAAAAATCGCTCGGGGTATTTGGTGAGTCCCCACGTTACTTTTTCTGCTGAATCGATTTTGGGGGTCAGCGCAAGGATGACACAGGTTGCGGAAGTAATCACCATGGTCCATCGGTATCCGCGGTTAAGGTCAATCGAGCGGTTTTCGAGCGCACGGATGGTAGCAAGCGCCATCAAAAGCACCGGCATGTAGTACCAGCGCGCATA
>CALLQM010000368.1 GCA_938014855.1 uncultured Clostridia bacterium
TGCATTGCAACTCTACAATACAGACTTTACCATATCATTCTTTCCAGATTCTTTCCGACCGTCCAAACATTCTAACAGTTTTGTAAGAATTTAGATTTTTCGCGGCAGAAATACCGAAAATACCGCTCCATTGCCCAACGAAGATGCGACCTTGATATATCCGCCTTGTTCGGTTAATATCTGACGGGTAAGATACAGCCCGATACCGACCCCTTCCTGTTCGCTAACGGAAGGTGCACGGTAAAAGCGCCCAAATATTTTTGCTTGTTCCGATTCCGAAATTCCGATTCCTGTATCTGCCACATCAATGCGGCAAAACAACTCATAAGCCTTTACCGAGATATGGATCATGCCGCTGGATGGTGTGTATTTAATTGAATTATCTACCAAATTGCACAGAGCTTCAATTGTCCATTTGGGATCAAAAACGGCATATGCGTCCGTAGGATCAATCACCAGTTTAAGCCCTTTTTGGACTGCTTTGGCCACGCACTGCGTATAAATTTCTTCCAGTATCGTTTCGATTGGTTTATAAACTGGATGTAACGTTAAAATGCCGGTTTCCAACCTTGATAGTTTCACTAATGAAGTAATTAAAAAGCTCAACTTCTGCGCCTGCTCGTTTAATGAGTTTACACAGACTTTGCTGTCTTCCGGCAATTCCTGTTCCTCTAATAGTTGTGCATAGAGTAAAATATTTGCAATTGGAGTTTTTGTTTGATGGGATATATCAGCAATCAGCTGTTTAATTTTTCTCTTTTCAGATTCTAAATTATGAAAAGAAACTTCTGAAGCGGTCAGATATTTGTTTAGTCTGTTTTCTACGGATGACAGCAGACTTTCATCAAAAGTATGCTCTGTAAATCTGCCATCCATTGCAGCATCCAACATTTGATTGAGCGTTTTAAAAATGAGTTTAACTTTATGGCACTGATAAAAAACCACCACACCACACACGATAACAGCTGTAAATGTAATCAATAACAAGATAAGGTTAAAATTCATATTTTCTTTACCGCCCACATATATCCCAAACCATAAACTGTTTTAATATATTGTGAAGCATCCAGCTTATCCCGTAATCGCTTTACTGTTACCGAAAGTGCATTTTCATTTACAAAATCACATCCATCCGCCCAAATTCGTTCAAGCAGAACAGCTCGAGGGATGGTCACACCACGGTTTTCTACCAGCAGCCTTAGAAGTTTTTGTTCTGTTTTGCTAAGCTCCACCGCTGTATCATCCAAATAAAATTCCATATGTTCAAAATCAAACCGATAATGATCAATAACAAAAAGCTGTGATTTCTGTATTGTATAGCGGCGCAGCTGCGCTTTCACTCTTGCCCGAAGAATGGCAAGACTAAACGGTTTTGTGATATAGTCGTCTGCGCCGTGTTCCAATCCCATCACAACATCCATTTCTGTGTCGTTTGCAGTTAGCAAAATTACGGGTATATTATAATTTGCTTTAATTTCACTCAACAATTCCAATCCGTTACCGTCAGGGAGATTTATGTCGAGTAACACCAATTTTATCATACCGCTTATAAGTTGGTCACGTGCAGATTTTAAATTATGACATTGAACGATGTTGTCTTCCATGTCTTTTAAGGCGAAACATAGTCCTTGACTAAGA
Organism: uncultured Clostridia bacterium; assembly: GCA_938014855.1. Taxonomy (GTDB): domain Bacteria; phylum Bacillota; class Clostridia; order Oscillospirales; family Ruminococcaceae; genus Anaerotruncus. The sequence goes on from CALLQM010000368.1 coordinate 1,639, forward strand.
TTGCGATCATCTTCTACAATTAATAGTTGCTGCAATATTTATTCACCAAGCTTTAAATGTACTTCTATTTAATAAAAAAGTACTCCAAATTATATTTCTATCATAACACAAAAATCACGTTTCTTAATATAAAAAACAGAGCCACTTAAAAAAGTGGCTCAAATCAAAAATCTATATTTGCTTTTTTCGCTTGACTGCACAGTTGACGAACATTTAGTGTATAATTTTTACCATCTTTGATAAAGTGAGTTCCACATTGTCTAAATTCAAAATGCGTATTTTTTGTTTTACATTGTTCTCGCAATGATAATACCCAATCATAGTTGAGTGGTCGTGCATTGTAATCAGACTCACCACCGACAACTACTAGTTCTATATGATTAAGATATTGCTCAATACTAATTTTTTCAAGGAGTGGTTGGCAGATAATATTTTTATGCTTAATAGGAAGTCTGCTGAAAATAGACAGCCTATAATCCGACATGGCTTGGTTCTCAATCGTGCAGCCTACTGTAACATTGTCGTACCCATTGCCCCAATCATCAGGGATACAGTTCATAAATCGATCGATACGCTTGGTTAGAAAAACAAATTGTAAATCTGCCCGTTCTTTCATCATTTGAAAGCATTCGTTTCTCCACTCATCGGCTTCTTCAATTAAAAAATCCGAAGAAAAGCATAGATATACAGTCTGACCAGATTTAATTTTGTACTCTCCTTTTTTGTTTTTCTGTATAGGTGCATAAAATTTATCTGTTTTTACAATCACATTGGTATCAATCTTTCGTTTAAAATCTCCTTTATGGATATAACAAAACCTACAACCGTCACTATACTTATGACAACCTCTCCAAGGGTTCCATATCGCCATATTAATGCTCCAACTTCTATTTTTTCACAACCGGTATCCAAACTTCGTATTTTGCATTTTGAGGGTCAGCATTGAAATAAACTTCAATATCAGGGGCATTTCCATACTCATATCCTGAGGTTGGTAACCATTCCGTAACAATCCGTTTTTCTAATTCTTGGATAGACTGACCAGTGCCGCTGCCGGAAAATATTGCCCATGTAGCAGCTGGAACAATATATTCCTCTAAAGTGCTGTCAATTTCATGATTACTTGCGACTGCAATAAAATATCTCCAATTCTCCTCGTTACAAACACTAATACCAAGCATACCCATGGGTTCACGATCCATCATACCAGCAAGTCTTGGAATTGTGCCGTCTGTCACTGCATTCTGCCACATTTGCGGAACTATTTCAAAGTTCTTTTCGATTTCACGATGCAAAGGCTTACTTACTCCAATAATTCGAAAGGCATCTTTGTTTTCGATTCTGTATTCCATTTGTTCTGCTCCTTTTATTGTAATTTTGAAGCTGATCGGTGGAAAGGCTTTGATAGAAACACCATCTGTTTTTATCTGAGATGGGGCAACTCCGTGAACGCTTTTGAACGCACGATTAAATGCTGTTGGAGAATCATAACCATACTTTAATGCAACATCTATGATTTTTTCTGAGCTGTTTTGCAAATCAACAGCAGCTTTGGACATACGCCTGCGGCGTATATATTCCGACAGAGTGACATCTGCCATATATCCAAACATTCTTTGAAAATGATAGGTTGAACAACAAGCAAGCTTTGCTATCTCATCATAATCCACCGTTTTTTCACATAAGTGTTCTTCGATATAGTTAATTGCACTGTTTAATCGTGTGATCCATTCCATTTTGTCAGCTCCTTTAATTTTACTTTACAATAAAAAGCATATATTTTCCTCTCTTTCTCTGCACAAAAATAAGAGCAAATATAATGATAGTTTACCATAATAAAGCAAAATCTTCAAAAATAATTTTATTATGACGATGACTGCTTTTCTGGTTGTAAGACCGCAAAGCTAGCGTTTACTGAAAGCAGGTTGACACTGAAAAGAAACGATAAATAAGAGAAATAAAGCAAAAGCGGCATCGATAAACGATGCCGCTTAAAAATTCATTTTATGATAATAAAATCTTAATTGGATTTAAATTATAAATGCTATTGTAATGGCAAGATAGGACCAATTTGAATTTCGTTCAAGCAATACATACATCAGCCCATAAAGGATACTAAAAACCATAACGATCAATCCAGTATAAATACTTGCTTTACTTAAAATATGAACTGCTCCCCATGTACAACATAGAATAATACCGCCCCATGGAATTTTGGTTTTTTTATGTAGAAGAATATCAAAAAATTTCTGTCCAAATGCAACAATTAAAAATATGAGTATAACCTCAAAGAAATAGTAAACATGTTGAAATATGAAGAGCAGAAAGCCCTTTTTTTGAAATTCCCCGATAATTTTTAAGGTTCCCCAATCAAAAGCGTTGATTACAATGCATACTAAAATCAAAATCACACACAGAACAATTTTAGATGTTGTAGGCTTACTTCGACAGGTCACATCAAAATCCAGTTTTCTTTTTGATTTTTTGATAATAAGAAATGAAATGGCTCCCCAACACAAAATTGTGATTGACCAATGAATCATGATTTGTATCGTTGTGTAATCCGAACTTTTTACATTACCAAAAAGAATTGGTTCTATAAAACCAATTAAGAACATTTCAACACCCAATCCAGCGAAAGCATAGAGGGCATACCATAGATAGACCCACGGTTGAATTTTCTTTTCCATAACGCAAAGTCCTCCATCAATTACTGCTTAGATATTTTTACAACTTATAAATATTATGCTTACAGTTTATCATGAATTGCTAAAATAAGAAACATATTTTACTAATTCATCAAAAAGAAGATGCCAGCTTAATGTCCTTTTTTAGAGAGATATTGTATTATTGACAAAGAAAGCCGCCCTTTACGGGCGGCTTTCTTGCAACTTACTTTACTGGAAATATTGGCGAACTGCTTGAC
>CALLQM010000369.1 GCA_938014855.1 uncultured Clostridia bacterium
CGGACAACATCCATGCCGACTCCGCGTCCCGAATATTCGGTGACTGCTTCGTTGGTTGAAAATCCCGGCAGCATAATCATGCTAAAGATTTCTTTATCGGAATAATCTGTTTCCGGTTTCGTTAACAGACCGTTTTTCTTGGCTTTTGCCATAATTTTTTCGGTTTCCAGTCCACGACCGTCATCGGCAATCTTAATAACGATTTCACCGCCAATGTTGTGGGCTTCCATCGTAACTTTACCGGTTTCCGGTTTTCCGAGCGCACGACGCTCTTCGGGTGATTCGATGGCATGATCCATAGAATTGCGAATCATGTGCATAAACGGGTCGGTGATGGAATCGTTAATGGTCTTGTCAACTTCCGTGTCGCCGCCGATGGTTTCCAGTTCTACCGATTTATTGAGCTTTTTGCTCATATCACGGATGATGCGGTTCATTTTTTGGAACACGCCATGCAGAGGAACCATGCGCATGGACATCACAACGTCCTGCAGCTCATCGGTTAATTTGCGCAGTTCGCGCGTAGACTTATTAAAGTTATCCAGCTCGAGATCCTTTAAATCCGGGTTGTTTGCAACCATCGATTCCGCTGTAACCAATTCACCGACCAAATCCATCAGCTGATCCAACTTGGTTTTATTGACGCTGATAAGGCTTTGCTTGCTGATTTTTGTTGTGATCGTTGTATTCGGATTTGGTTTGTTTGAGGTCTGATCTTTTTTAACAGGAGCAGAGGGAGCAGACGTATTTGCAGGAGTGCCTGTGGATGATGCTTCGGATTCCATAATATCGTAGGACTTTACATTGATTGAATTTTCAATTATCTTATAAATGTCATCCGGATTTCCTGAAGTCTTAAACTTTACAATAAATCCCTTTTCAATAATCATGTCAGAAAGGGAAGAGTCACTTTCGGGATTTTGTGGAATGGAATCTAACTCATCACACCAATCTTTCATTTGAGAAAGCAGCATAAATGCACGAATATTTTCCATCTGACAGCCGTCCTCGAAAAAGACACGTACCTGGTAGAACCCATCGTTTGGGGTACTGGCTGGCGAATGATCCTGTGCACGTTTTGCCGGTTGATTCGCTGCAGCCGGTTTTTGCTCTGCAGCACGAGGAGTTCCTTTCATACTTGCGGCCTGATCTTTCAACTGTTTAATAAGATCACTGGAATCTTTGGGGGTATATTCGCCTGACTGCAGCTCATCAATTTCAGCTTTGATAAAATCAGAAGCTTGGAACAGCAGATCGTAGATCGAATCGTTGATTTCCTCGAGCTTTGCCGGATTTTCGCGGATAATAAAAAACACATCTTCTACAGAATGCGCCAGGTTGGAAATAGATTCCAATCCCATCATTGCAGAAGAACCTTTGATGGTATGCATAATTCGAAAAATCTCGTTAATATTTTTTTCGCTGATCGTCTCAGATTTTTCCGATTCCAGCATAATTTCATCGAGCTCTTCCAAAAGTGTGGTACTTTCATAAATAAACATTTCCAACATGGATTCCATACTTGGATCGATCGAACTCATTGATACTCACCTACTAAATTTGAATTAGAGCGGCAAAGCCTTCTTATATAGAAAATCGGCACTTTTTTGAATAACTTAATTGTTTGTTATTAATTTTTAAAAAGAAAGTACGATATAGTTTATTAAAGGATTCTTT
>CALLQM010000370.1 GCA_938014855.1 uncultured Clostridia bacterium
GAAATCCATGTGGTTTGTCTGTTTTCGTCGCTGGACGGCGCCATGGGGTTTGATCGGTATGTTTGGGAGAGACTGCCCAATCTGAAAAACAGGGTGCAGATTTTTGGCGATCAGCTGATTTTGGATGCGCAGGATCATGTTATTGGGCAGGAAGAAAAACTGCTCGTCAATGCCACTTCAATCCCGATTGCAGAAGTACCCGGTTTGATGCGGCGGTTTGGCGGGCTTTGTTATCCTGCACATATTGACCGCGCCAGTTACAGCATTCTGTCGAATCTTGGATTTATTCCGACCGAATACGGGTTCCATACCGTGGAAGTGGCAAAACCCGATGAGTTTTTTGCCGACGGAAATAATTTGTCCATAAAAGAATGTTATACTGTCCTCACCAGTTCGGATGCGCACTATTTGGAGGATATTTCCGAACGGGAACACGTAATCCATTTGGATACGGCAGATTATGCAGGATTGGCGGCTCGGCTACTATGAAATTGAATAAAAAAGAATTCTTCTTATTATCTTTGCTTTTGTTGGTTTGTGTTGGTGTCGGCTTATGGTTTTACTGGCCTAGAACCGGACATACCACGGCAATCATTACGGTGGACAGCAAAGAATTTCGGCGGATTGATTTGCAAAACGCGCCCGATCAGACGTTTTCGATTATGAAAGAAACCGGAAAACCGGTTAGCTTTGAGATATTGGACGGAAAAATCCGCTTTATCGAGGTTACCTGTCCGGATCATATTTGTGAACAGGCGGGCTGGTGCGAAAATCCGGGAGATCGTGCGGTCTGCATGCCCAACCGAACAACCTTGATCTGCTATGCGGATGAAGAATTAGAAGATTAAAAAAAGACCGTTCTGCAAATTTGCAGAACGGTCTTTTTACATATTCCCTTATTTTTTGAGGGAAACTGCTTTTTTCGCTTTTTCGGCAATGCCTTTTGCATTCAGTCCGAACGCATCCAGTACAAGCGGTGCTTTACCGGAACGGCCAAATACATCGTTGATGCCGTGCTTTACGATCGGAATTGGATAAGTTTCCGACAGATACTCGCTGACAGCCGCACCGAGTCCGCCGATGATGCTGTGCTCCTCACTGGTTACGATACAGCCGGTCTCTTTGGCGGCTTTCAAAACCAGTTCCGTATCAAGCGGCTTAATGGTGTGCATGTCGATGATGCGGGCAGAAATGCCGTCTGCTTTGAGCAGATCAGCGGCTTTAAGCGCTTCCTGAACCATCATTCCGTTTGCGATGATGGTTACATCCGAGCCGTCAGCCAGCTGGGAGCCTTTTCCGATTTCAAAATGATAGCCGGGGATGGAGTCGGTCACGGTTTCAACCGCGAGACGTCCCAAACGCATATAAGCCGGACCGTTAAAGTTCAGCAATGCTTCCACAGCGGCATCCATTTCGTGTCCGTCGCAGGGGCAGAGCACCGTCATGCCCGGGATGACACGCATCAGCGCGAAATCTTCAAAAGCCTGATGGGTTGCGCCGTCTTCGCCGACTGACAGTCCGCCGTGCGAGCCGATGACTTTCACGTTCAAGTGCGGGTAACCGATCGAGTTACGCACCTGTTCGTAAGCGCGTCCGGCAGAAAAGATCGCGAACGAGTTTGCAAACGGGATTTTTCCGCAGGTTGCAAGTCCGGCGGCAATGCCCATCATGTTTGCTTCGGCGATGCCGATATCAAAGAATTTATCCGGATATGCTTTTGCAAAGCTGTTCGTTTTGGTTGCAGAGGAAAGGTCCGCGTCCAGCACGACCAGGTTTGGGTTACTGCCGCCAAATTTTACAAGTGCTTTTCCATAAGCGGCACGTGTTGCAATCACTTCTCCCATGTTATTTCCCCTCCAATTCACTGAGCGCTTTTTCTAATTCTTTTCTACCGATTTCATACTGTTCTTTATTGGGTGCCATTCCATGCCAGTCCGCTACATTTTCCATATAGGAAACGCCTTTGCCCTTGATTGTCTTTGCGATGATTACGGTCGGTTTGCCTTTGCAGGCGGCGGCCGCATCGATAGCATCGGAAATCGCGGTCAGATCGTGGCCGTCAATTTTGATGACATTCCAGCCGAATGCTTCCCACTTTTTGTCCAGCGGTTCGGACGGCATAACGTCGGAAGTTTGGCCGTCGATCTGCAGACCGTTTACGTCAATGAAACCGCAAAGGTTGTCCAAATGAAATTTTGCGGCGGACATAGCGGCTTCCCAAATCTGGCCTTCTTCGATTTCGCCGTCACCCATAGCGGCGAACACACGATACGATTTTTGGTCGACCTTACCGGCAAGAGCCATGCCGACAGCGGCGGAAAGTCCTTGTCCCAGTGAACCGGTGGACATATCGACGCCTTTTACATTTACCATATCGGGATGTCCGGAGTAATGCCCCTCGATACTGCGGAAAAGTTTCAGTTCCTCAACAGGGAAATATCCACGCAGAGCGAGTGTCGGATAAAGCGCCGGTGTGCAGTGTCCTTTTGAAAGCACAAAGCGGTCACGATCCGGTTTATCCGGGTTTTTCGGATCGATGTTCATTTTTTCAAAGTAGAGTACGGTCAAAATGTCTGCGATGGACAGCGAGCCGCCGATGTGACCCGAGGCTGCCGTATAAACCGCATCCAATGCGGCGAGCCGGATTTTAGCGGCAGTAACCGCTAGTTCCTGTGCACGTTTTTGGTCCATTCTGGTCATCCTTTCACGATTATTGTCAAGTTTCTGATCGCTTTTCTCCCCCAAAAGCGTATCATACAACCAACAACAATGATAATACACACACTTTAAAATAGCAAGTAAAAGCCATTCAATCTGGCAGATTTTTATGTCGGTGCAAATGCGAAAAACCATGATTGACTTTCTTAGGAATTTCGGGTATAATAATTACCTGTCATAATGTATATGGAGAAGTATCGAAGTGGTCGTAACGAGAACGACTCGAAATCAACTCGGTACAGTGTCCACCCTATAGCCGAAAACCCGCATGAACAAAGGGTTTTAGCGATTGCAATAGCTAAGAAAAATGGGTCAATGCTCACAGCTTGCTCACAGTTATCCAAATAATTAAATAGTTGCTTTTTAGTCGGGAAACCGATTGAAAATAGATGGAGAAGTATCGAAGTGGTCATAACGGCCCTCACTCGAAATGAGGTTACGATGAAAGTCGTACGTGGGTTCGAATCCCACCTTCTCCGCCATAAGCCCAGATTTCATCATGATTTCTGGGCTTTTCTTTTTTATTTTATGATGTATAATTTGATTGTTGGCAAAAATTATCTTTTCGCAGAAATTACATGGCTTATAATGAAACCCAAATATCAATTTAGAAAAAAGGAGAAATAATTATGAGCGAAACGACAAGTTTCTTTAATGAAGAAGCGCTAACTAAAGCTGTTGAATCACACAGCAGTGAAGCCCAGGAAATTATTGAAAGCGAAGATAAATTTGAAAGGCTGATTCAACGCCTTGAAAAGATCCTAAAAACAATTCCCGCCATTGGGAAATATGCAAGTGATTTAGCTTGCATG
>CALLQM010000371.1 GCA_938014855.1 uncultured Clostridia bacterium
ACGTCCGAACGCAAATTCACCCGAAAGACCGACCCATCCAAACAGCGCAATAAAAATAAAATACGGAATTAAAAACGCCGCGCCACCATATTGTCCGGTTCGATATGGGAACATCCAAATATTTCCCATTCCGATCGCAGATCCCACCGATGCCATTATAAAGCCTAGCTTACTCCCAAATTTTCCACCTATAGCGGAGTGCTTTGGGTTTGATTGTTCATTTGACACACAACACACCCCTAAAATCCGAGTGCTCATTCATTCTGCTTTTAGCGCTCAGATTCGTTTATTAAATCCAGAAACCAAATTGATTCCTGTAAACCTGTATTTCTTAATCATATTCGATTTTATTTAAAATGTCCAGCCATATTTAAAAAGTAATTTCTTTATTGCAACATTCAAAAAAAGGCCGCCATGGATTTGATACTCCACAGCGGCCAACTAACTTTTTCGTATCGATCAGACTTATTTTACAATCTCACCGAATACCTGTCCAGCGCAACCAGCGGCATTGGATTCGTCCGTATCAATGTGCATTGCAAGCGCATATTTGTCGCTTACACGCACTACAACATCACCGAATACCAAAGGACGGGAACATGGGGAAAGTTTTACAGAGACAATTTCTTTGTCGGAAACACCAAATTCTTTTGCATCTGCAGGGGTCATATGGATATGACGCTTTGCAGCGATCACTCCTTCTTTGACTTCTACTTCACCGGCAGGTCCAACCAGTTTGCAGGCAGCAGATCCGGCAATGTCTCCAGATTCACGAACAGGAGCTGTTACGCCAAGAGTTCTTGCATCGGTCAAAGAAACTTCAATCTGTGTATCGGGACGTACCGGTCCAAGAATCGATACATTTGAAAGGGTCTTTTTCGGTCCTACAACGTCAACTCTTTCCATGCATGCAAACTGTCCCGGCTGGGAAAGATCTTTCTTGTTTGTAAGTTCTGCACCTTTACCGAACAGGGTTTCCAAATCCTTCTGGGAAAGATGAACGTGACGCGCTGATGTTTCAACGATGAATTTAGCCATTCTGATGTTTCCTCCTATAAGAAAAGAATTTACTCACATATAGTATTATATTAAGCCTTTAGCACTGATTTTGCAAGTATTGTCAATATATTATCAAACTTTTCGACTCCTATTTCCTGTGGTATAATAAGTAGCAAACTGCAATCAACAGATTTCTGCGGACGCTTTTCACTGAATCGTGCGGTCGCAGATTGGAGAGGAAGACCATTCATGATAGAAACGATCGATCAATTGCGCGAAGAGGTGCTCCCCTGCCGCAAATGCCGGCTTTGCGAAACACGTACCAACGTGGTTTTCGGTGAGGGAAATCCAAATGCAAAGGTCATGCTCATCGGAGAAGGCCCCGGCCAAAACGAGGATTTGCAGGGAATTCCATTTGTAGGACGCGGCGGTCAGCTATTGGACAAGATGCTGGAACACGTGGAATTGTCGCGCAAAACCAATATTTACATCGCCAATATGGTAAAATGCAGACCTCCAAAAAACCGTGATCCATCCAAAGATGAAGTCGCGGCCTGCATCGGCTATCTGCGCACTCAAGTCCAGCTCATCCGTCCAAAAATTATTGTGTGTTTGGGGCGTGTTGCGGCCTGCGCAATTATATCCCCTGATTTTAAGGTAACAAAACAACACGGTGAATTTTTTGAAAAGAATGGTATGCTCATGATGGGTACGTTCCATCCTGCCGCATTGCTTCGCAATCCTAAGCAAAAGCCGTATGGATTGGATGATTTTATAAAATTGCGTGAAAAGCTCGACGAACTGGAGCAAGCAGAAAACTGAGCACTACCATAGCAAAGGGAGAATCATTCATGACGCAAAAACTTTATCAATCCGACAGCTACCGCAGGGAATTTACAGGCGCGGTCCTAAGCTGTGAACCTTTGAAAAAAGGGTATGCGGTCACGCTGGATCGCCCGCCATGTTATCCGGAAGGCGGCGGACATCCCTCCGATCACGGCACACTCGGGCAAGCGCATGTCGTAGACGTGCAGGAAAAAGCAGACTCTGTTATCCACACAACCGACAGCCCGATTCCGATTGGAACGATGGTGAAAGGGACGGTCAATTGGCCGCGGCGGTTTTCGCACATGCAGCAGCACACCGGAGAACACATTGTTTCCGGTATCGTTCATCAGCTGTT
>CALLQM010000372.1 GCA_938014855.1 uncultured Clostridia bacterium
CGTCTAGTGCAGCTGCCGCTTGGTTCAATGAACAAATAATTGCCTCTTTACCTAACTTTGCAAATTCTATAGCCGCTTGCATCTTTGGCAGCATACTGCCAGCAGGAAATTGACCTTCTGCCACATATTGTTCTGCTTCTTCTACTGTAATTCGGCTTAGTTTTTGCTCATTTTCTTTGCCAAAATTGATAAACACATTTGGTACGTCTGTCAACATCATGAAAACATCAGCATTTAATTGTTGTGCCAGCTTTAATCCTGAACGATCTTTGTCTATTACTGCTTCAAGACCATGTAATAGACCGCTGTCGTCACGATATACAGGTATACCGCCGCCGCCCGAGGAGATAACAATCGTTTCATCAATTAAACGTCGAATCTCTTCTATCCCATGGATCACTTTCGGTTCTGGGGAAGGCACAACTCGTCTATAGCCACGCCCTGCATCTTCTGACATAGCAAACCCTTTTTTCTCCAATTTCTTCGCTTCTTCCTCTGAATAAAATACTCCTATTGGTTTCGTTGGTTTTTCAAATGCTTTATCATACTTGTCCACTTCAACCATTGTTAGAAATGTAGCTACATTCGCGGTAATGCCCCGTTTTTTAATATGGTTTTTTAAAGCTTTTTCGAGCATATAACCAATGAATCCCTGTGATTCTGCGTTACAAGCATAGATCGGCAGCGGTTCAACGACATTTTTGGCAGCTTCATTTTGAGCAATAATATTCCCAACTTGCGGACCATTGCCGTGTGTAATCACAATTTTATGTCCTGCTTCTTTAATTTCAATCATATGACGTGTTGCAGAGATTACATTTTTGAATTGATTAGCATAAGTTGCTTCTTGTTTTGGCTGTAAAATTGCATTACCTCCTAGTGCGATTACTACACTTTTCCCCATTTCTTTCACTCCTTTGTTAAAGCCATATAAATTCCATATAAAGTATCCATCCCAGAAGAAGAACCTACTTTTATAAGACTTTTTATACTTTTCAAAGATGAATCATGTTGTAATTTTGTAATTTTTGAACTAAACAAGCCTTCTATAGCACAAGTTAAAAAGCGCGTGCTGACAAGGGTTGTTAAGGGTTCTCTGATTAGACTTCCCAATGTTTCAAGGTGTTTTTCGGCGATAAAAGAGTTGATGAAGTGTCCATACAATATACCGACCAGTATATCGTCACCCGTCGGCGTTAAACCTTGGCCCCGACCGATAAAGTAACGAAGCTCTTCCTCCAAATTTTCAGTTGGATCGTGTAATTTATTTATCAAGTCCGACACGCGAGCTGATTCAAAATCAGTAGATTCATACGATTTAAATGAAATTTGTTTCACGTTTTCTTTTAATTTATTTATATTTGCATGTTTAAAATCTGTATATAACGGAAGTATTTCCGCATTAAAATTGAGTTCAAAACAATTGTGGGAAAGATGACTATTGCGAACGTGAAATGTATCTCCCACTTCAAGATCTGCTTTTAATGTTTGCTTCGTTTGTGAGTCAAGCAAGATTCCAAATGGGAAGGTCCCATTTTCATTTGTGCCGATAAATATCAATTCATCATTCCGATCAACAATATTTAAACCTTTTTCAAAAATGCTGTGTACAGTAAACGTTTTTCCCTCAATTAATAGCTGAAGTGCGATTGAACCAACCGCACTTGCCTGTAAAATCATCCTTGAAAACCTAGTTTTTCAGCATATGCTGTGATTGCTTTCTCAAAACATTCGATTGGAGGATGAACTGTACCAGCACCAATTTGCCCATATCCAGCAATTTTATGTGCAATACCTGTGTTGATTACCGGTGTTATGCCTGTTTCAACAACTTTACGTGCATCAATACCTAAACACGCACCTTTCAAGTCCCACGTCGGAATAACAAAGTTCGGATTTTCTCCAACACAGATTTCAGCCATTTGATTGCTTGTTTCAAGCGCATCATTAAATCCGCCTGTTCCAACAAAACGCGTTACTGCAGGGGCAGCAATCATTGCTACGCCGCCAACACCGATTGTTTCTGTAATCGCTGAATCACCGATATCTGTGTTTGCATCTTCCGCTGAGTAGCCGGTAAAATATAACCCTTGTGGTGTATTAACAGGTGCTGTAAACCACTCATCTCCCATACCAGCAATACGAATGCCAAAGTTTTCACCGTTTCGGCACATTGCAGTAACGACTGTACCATGTTTGATTGTACGCGCTGCATCCATTATTGCTTTTCCAGTCGCCATGGCAATGTTTAAGAAAAATTGGTCTGTATCAGCTAAAAATTGGATAACTTCTGCACTTTGTTCGTTTTCAACATCATCTAATGCCACAATTACTGGAGCAACTTCTTTTAAAAACACCAATGATGCTGCAATATTGCGCTGGTGAAATTCATCCCCCATTGCAATAGCTTTAGCCATCAAAACATTAACGTTTATGCCTCCATCAATTTTTCTTAAGGCCTTACTTAACACTGGACCCAACACATCTTTCATCCAGTGCAGGCGATTGATTACCTGCTCATGATAAGCACCGAAGCGTAATATTGC
>CALLQM010000373.1 GCA_938014855.1 uncultured Clostridia bacterium
TGCGCGCTCGCTCGAAAAGGAGCATGACAAGCTTTTTCGTTTTACAATAACCACCAATGGTGTTTTGCTGGATGATGATAAAATTGATTTCATCAATCGGGAGATGTCAAATGTCGTTTTATCCATAGACGGCCGCAAGGAAGTAAACGACCGCATGCGTCCGCGTGTAGACAAGATCGGCAGCTATGACAGCATTCTCCCTAAATTTCAGCGCTTAGTAGAAAAACGCCGGGGTAGGAAATTTGATCAATATTATGTCAGAGGAACGTTTACAAAATTTAATAAAGATTTTGCAAACGATGTCCTGCATCTAAATGAATTGGGTTTTGATCAAATTTCGGTTGAACCCGTTGTATCGGATCCGGATATGCCCTATGCGTTAACAGAACAAGATCTGCCAGAGATCTTTGCAGAGTACGATCGTTTATCAACCATAATGGTTCAGCGTTTTGGTACAAAAGAAGATTTTAACTTTTTCCACTTTATGATCGATTTAAATCAGGGACCATGCGCAATCAAGCGTCTTCGTGGATGCGGCTGCGGTAATGAATATGTTGCAATCACTCCATCCGGTGATGTTTATCCCTGCCATCAGTTTGTTGGGCATACCGAGTGGAAAATGGGCGATGTCTTTAGTCAATCGCTTAATTTTGATCGAAAAACCCAGTTTGCATCGGCTACGGTCTATGGAAAAGAGGACTGCAAAAATTGCTGGGCGAAGTTTTATTGTTCAGGTGGATGCAATGCAAACAGTATGCAGCATTGCGGAGATATCCTCAAACCATTTAAACTGTCCTGTGAGTTAGAAAAGAAACGTGTTGAGTGCGCAATTATGATTAAGGCAGCAACACTTTAAGGAGTGATTTTGTGAAAATCGGATTTATTGGTGCTGGTAAAATGGCCGGCGCTATTATTAATGGAATAATTTCCTCTCAAATTTTAAAACCAAGTGAGATCGCAGTTTACGATATCAATCAGGAAGTATGCGATAACTATCAAACACGCGGATTTCACGTCAGCCATACGATCGGTGAACTGGTTTCTGACTGCAAATATGTTGTCTTATCGGTCAAACCACAAAACTTTACCGATATTATGTCCGAAGTAAAACCAAACGCAAAAGCTGAAAATGTTTTTGTCACGATTATGGCCGGTATCAGTGCCCAAGCAATCAAGACCGCAGTCGGCTTTGATGCCAAGGTCATTCGTGTCATGCCAAACACCCCGCTTTTGGTAGGATATGGATCCATTGCACTCAGCCGTGTAGAACCTACTGCCGTTGAAGAATTTGATTTTGTTAAAAAGGTATTTGAATCAGCTGGAAAAGTGGAAGAAATTGCACCAGATAAGATGAATGAAGTTATTCCACTAAATGGCAGCAGTCCTGCTTATATTTATTTGTTTGCAAAAGTATTTGTTGATCGTGCTGTGGAATTAGGGTTTGACGCAGATGCTGCAAACCGGCTGTTCTGCAATAGTTTGATTGGCTGTGCCAAAATGATGATGGAAACAGGGAAGTCCCACCAGGAGCTGATTGACATGGTTACCTCAAAGGGTGGAACCACCTATGCAGGTTTAGAAGCACTATCTAGAAACCATTTTGATTGTGCTTTGATTGAATGTTTTGACGATACTATTAAACGAGCTTACGAACTGGGAAAATAAAAACTTGCGGCAGGGAAGGGGAGAGAGCTTTTCCCTTTTTCTGCCTAGCATATAAATCCATAACCCATCATATTCTTTGTAATAAGAAGTACAAGCGAAAGGATGGCTGTTATGGACTGGAATACTTATAATTTGGACAAGATTTATCAGCAAACGACCACAAAGCCGGTTTCGCAGCGACGCGAAAAAAAGGCTCTGCGGTCGTTTCGCATAAATTTTAATTTAAATCATTTGCTGGCAGGACTTTTTATTTTTGGAATGTTAATTGGCACACTTCTAATCCGTAATGCGGATGACTCCATTTTAGCCACTATGCAGACAATACTCGGCGGGTATATAGAACGGCGTCAGACGGCTTCTTTTTTGGGAGTTGCTGCTGCAACGTTTAGTTCTTTGTTTGTAATTTTAATTTTACTGTTCATTTGTGGATTTTGTACGATTTCTCAGCCAATCATCTTTTGTGTGCCGGTATTTAAAGGACTTGGATATGGATTCTCAATTGGCATGCTTTATGCACAATATGGGCTATCTGCCATCCGCTATGTTGCTATCTTGCTTTTGCCTGTGATGTTGATGGGGACCTGCCTGCTGATTATGGCTTGCAGAGCGTCCTTATTGATGGCCGTATCGCTTTTTCGGATGACGCTTTATGCGGAGCAGCAGCAGGCCAATCTATACCGGGTTCAACGCTACTGCATGAAGTTCATAGCCTTCGCAGTTATTTGTTTTATCATATCGCTGGTAGATGCGATCCTTTTTTATAAACTGGGTGGATTAATCGTCCTCTGAGAACTCCTTGGGAACACTTGGAATACGCATTTTTTCCGCAGGAGATACGGTAGATAGCGGAGATTTGTTTGCGGCTTTTTCCATTTGCGTATCGGATACATGCGTATAGATTTCAGTTGTAGAAAGGCTGACATGGCCCAGGATCTCTTTGAGGACACGAATATCCACGCCGCCATGTTGGTACATCAAGGTTGCAGCAGTATGGCGGAGTTTGTGAGGAGAGTATCCTTGACCATCTAATCCGGCTTGTTTTAAGCAATCATCAATGATCTGTTCCACGCGCCTTGGCGTAATCCGTGTTCCTCGGGATGTAACAAATAGTGCATCCCGATATTTTTCGTTCATCGGGGTTTTACGGACATCTCGATAAACCGCAATTGCTTTTTGACAAGCTTCATTCAAATAAATGATCCGTTCTTTGTTTCCTTTTCCTAATAATCGAAGCGTATTTTCTCGAATATCCGGTAGATTGATCCCAACCAACTCAGAAAGCCGCATTCCGCAGTTAAGAAACAATGTTACCATGCAAAAGTCCCGCTCATAAAACTTGGAGTTGGGGTCAAAACTGGTTAGTAGCTGCGAACTTTCTTCCAAAGTAAGGTAATGTGGCATCGATTTTTTAATCGAGGGAACTTCTAGGTTTTCTACAGAATTAGTCTTTAAGTAATCTGATTTTATGGTCAAATACCGGAAAAAAGAGCGAATACTAGAAACTTTACGGGATCGAGTATTTGCATTGTTTTCGCGGTCGCTGGCTGCAAAGCTCAAAAACATATACACATCAGAAAGTGTTATGGAAGCAATATGATCAATCGCAACATCACGGATCGAAGTTTTAGAAAAAGTTTCTTCGTCTTCGGGATTTTGATTTGTAATTTTCAAACATTTTATATACCGCAGAAATGTTCGCAAATCAATGTGATATGCATCAACTGTACGTTTTGAACAGCCACGAATCGTAAGCATGTAAAATAGGAATTCTCTGACATAATCAG
>CALLQM010000374.1 GCA_938014855.1 uncultured Clostridia bacterium
CATTTGCAAAAGTCAAGTAAACTGCGTAGGATACAATATCACGTATTGACAAGGAGGATGCGAAATGACAGTTGTCCCTTATCGCCGCGACAACGCTGTTCAGTACGCAGCTAGATGGGCTTTTGATCGTGACCCAAGATTTTTCTCGTTTGATGGTATAGGTGGTGACTGCACCAATTTTATTTCTCAGTGTATTTATGCCGGCAGTGGAATTATGAATTATCAAAAAGATGTTGGTTGGTATTATAATAATGCACATGATCGGTCAGCAGCTTGGAGCGGTGTTCCTTATTTATTTAACTTTTTAACAAGAAATAAGTCAGTAGGGCCGTTTGCTACCGTTACTGGGCCGGAAGGGGTTCAGCTTGGTGATGTTATTCAATTAGGAAACGAGGATGATAAATGGTATCATTCTTTGTTAGTAACCGGACTGGATCCTATTTTGATATCGACCCATACGTATGATGCGCATTTACGCCCGCTATCCAGCTATTCTTTTGCTCAGGCGCGATATTTGCATATTGAGGGTGTTCGCCATTGGTAAAAACAACATAGTCTATTCTCTAAGGTGAATATATTGTAGGTATACACCTATTTTCCATTGATAAACCACTCATCATGCATACGCTCCGGTCAGAGCGTCAAAACTTTTGAAAGCAACGTAATAGCATTGAAGTCTTGGGAGGTTAACATATTGAATTGGTATAGTAAGAAACTAGATGACGTTAAATTAGAATTGGACACCAGCCCCACACAAGGCCTTACCTCGGAATCAGCACAGAAGCGCCTTGAAATCATTGGACCTAATAAACTGAATGAAAAGCCGCCTCTTACTTTTTTTCAGCGATTTATCGCACAAATGAAAGATGTCATGATTGGCATTCTATTGGCGGCCGCAGCTGTTTCACTGGGACTTAGCATTTATCATGCTATGAACGGACAGGAAGCGGATTGGATTGAACCCATTGTAATTGTATTAATCATATTCATAAACGGTGTTCTTGGTGTTCTGCAGGAAAGCAAAGCTGAAGCCGCTCTTCAAGCACTCAAGCAAATGTCTGCACCCATGGCGCGAATTATTCGAAATGGTATCGTCACATCTTTACCATCTTCTGATTTAGTTCCAGGTGATATAATTTTACTGGAAGCTGGAGATTTTGTTCCTGCAGACTGCCGGCTGATTCAATCCGCAAGCTTAAAATGCGATGAGTCAGCACTGACCGGTGAATCGGTGCCAGTTGAAAAAAATGCGGATTCTCAAATAATAGATAACGCTCCTTTAGGAGACCGCATCAACATGGTTTATTCAGGATGCGCAGTTTCTTATGGACGTGGTACCGCAATTGTTGTGGAAACGGGTATGAACACCGAAATGGGGCGTATCGCAACCATGCTGGAGGGTGAAGGCTCTGACTCAACCCCACTGCAGTTAAAGCTCGCTCAGCTTGGTAAATACTTGGGCTTTTTGGCGCTGGGTATTTGTGCAATTATCTTTGCTGTTGGTATTATAGAGAAACTGCCAATTTTGGATATGTTTATGACTGCCGTATCGCTTGCTGTGGCTGCGATTCCGGAAGGTCTTCCCGCGATTGTTACAATTGTACTCGCCATCGGAGTTCAAAGAATGGTTGCAAAAAATGCAATTATTCGGCGTCTGCCAGCTGTAGAAACTTTGGGAAGTGCATCTGTCATTTGTTCAGATAAAACAGGTACGCTTACTCAAAACCGCATGACTCTCGTTCGCGCCTATGAAGGGAATCAGATTGAAACGCTGGATGGTTCTATTTCTGAAATAACGATTGAATTAATCAAACTTGCCACCCTTTGTACGGATGGCCGCGTGGAACTAATTGATGGAAATGAAAAACATATTGGTGACCCAACGGAAACCGCTATCGTAGCCTGCGCTTTAAAAAATGGAATCCAAAAAGAAAACCTTGAGAAAGAACACCCACGAATTGGTGAAATTCCGTTTGATTCTGATCGTAAACTAATGACTACTGTCAACCAATTTGGTGACAAATTCTATGTAATCGTAAAAGGTGCGCCGGACATACTTATGCAAAAGTGTACTTCCGGTGATATTGACTCTGCTGTTAAAGCAAATGAATGCATGGGGCGCGATGCTCTGCGTGTTCTCGCTATTGGATTTAAAATCCTTCCGGAAGTCCCTGCGGAGTACACTTCGGAAACTTTAGAAAACGGGCTGACTTTTGCCGGTTTAGTTGGAATGATTGATCCGCCAAGGCCGGAAGTCATCGATTCAATTCAGGAATGCAAGCAAGCAGGTATTCAAACCATCATGATTACCGGTGACCATGTGGTAACCGCTTCCGCGATTGCAAAACAATTGGGAATCCTGCATGAGGATAGTCAAGCAGTCACCGGCACCCAGCTCGCCGCTATGAGTGACGCAGAACTAGCCGCTAATATTCGGAATATCCGTGTATATGCTCGCGTCACACCATCTGATAAAATTCGTATTGTAAAGGCTTGGCAGAATTCCGGCGAAGTAGTTTCTATGACAGGAGACGGCGTCAACGATGCGCCCGCTTTAAAAGCGGCTGATATCGGATGTGCAATGGGTATAACAGGAACCGATGTGGCAAAAGGTGCCGCAGATATGACTTTAACCGATGATAATTTTTCGACCATTGTAACCGCTGTACGCGAAGGCCGCGGAATTTATGACAATATACGAAAAGCCGTGCATTTTCTTTTATCTTGTAATCTCGGCGAAATCGTCACCGTATTTATCGCAATGCTGCTTTGGAAAGAATCCCCCCTGCTTCCCATACAGCTTTTGTGGGTAAATCTTGTAACCGACAGCCTGCCTGCATTGGCATTAGGAATGGAACCGGTAGAATTTGACGTTATGAAACGCCAGCCTCGTGCAAAAAATGAAAGTATTTTTGCACATGGCGTAGGTTTGATGGCAGTTTTGCAGGGGATCATGATCGGCGCCTTAACACTGATCGCTTATTTTATTGGTACCCGCACAAACGTAGCCAATGCAAGCATTCCACTGGGAGAAACGATGGCTTTAGCCGTTTTGGCGATTTCTCAACTAGTACACGCATTTAATATTCGATCCCGCCATTCCCTTTTTAAAGTGGGATTATTA
>CALLQM010000375.1 GCA_938014855.1 uncultured Clostridia bacterium
AATATCCACGTTGTTGGATGCATGCGCACCGCCATTTAAAATATTCATCATCGGCACGGGAAGCGTACGCGCTTCACTGCCGCCTATATATCGGTAAAGCGGCATTCCGACTGCCGCCGCGGCAGCTTTTGCAGTGGCAAGGGATACCGATAAAATCGCGTTTGCCCCTAGTTTTGCCTTATTTTCTTTTCCATCGGCTTCCAGCATCCTGCTGTCAATTTCAATCTGTCTGCGGGCATCCATGCCCTTTAGTGCCTTGAAAATCGTGGTATTGACATTGTTGACTGCTTTTAAAACACCTTTTCCTTGATAGCGTGATTTGTCGCCGTCACGCAGTTCAATCGCCTCAAAGGCTCCTGTCGATGCGCCTGACGGAACAGCGGCTGTTCCGTTTACTCCGTTTGCAAGCGTGACTTTTGTCTGAATCGTCGGATTTCCTCTTGAGTCCAAAATCTCCATTGCGTCAATTGCTTCAATCGTGTAATCCTTTTGCATTCATAAGCCCCCTTTTCAAACCTGCATTTTAAAAGTCAGCCCCGCCGTTTTAACGGCGGGGCTTTTGTAACCAAATCAAATTACTGCATAAGTTCAAACATGTCTTTTCCAACGCCGCACTCGGGACATACAAAATCCTCTGGAACATCTTCCCATTTAGTTCCCGGTGCAACGCCCTGTTCTGGGCATCCTTTTTCTTCATCGTATACGTATCCACAAACGGTACATTCATATTTTTTCATAATCATTCATCCTTTCTTTTTATGGATAATCTTAGTATTAAAGTACCTTATTTTAAAAGCAAAGTCAACCGTATTTTTGGCATAATCTGCTTTGTTTATTACATATTATAAAAAATTGTATGACTAATATCATTTTAAAGATAAAGTAACCAACTCACAGAAATATTAATTGTACATTTATATAATTAAAATACATAAAATAGAAATGGTGCAGTATTACCATAACATTTGAAAGAAGGGATTTTCCTGCTTTATAAGAAAGATAAATCCAATGGCAAAGATGCTGATCAGTTAGTTGTTAACACAGCAAGATGTCCTCAAAACCACGCATGCCCTGCTGTAAAAGTCTGCCCTGTTGATGCATTGTCACAAAAGGGGGTTTCCGCGCCCGTTGTCGACCAAGACAAGTGCATCAAATGCGGAAAGTGGGTTCGGTTTTGTCCTATGCGTGCATTGATATTGGAATAGCTATTGCATCACAAACCGATTCCGCGATGTGACCGTATTTTTATAAAGACACCCCCGATTATTTACAATCGGGGGTGTCTTATCAATGTATGTTTTTACTATCCTATTTAATTCGTTCGTTACATATTACGGACGAGCACTCGTACCATCCGGCAGACGCGGAAGTGTCCACTCAGGCAATGTGTTATCGCAGGGATATTTGGCAGCCGCTTTTTCATTAAAGTCGACACCAATACCCGGGCGGTCATTCAGGTAAATGTATCCGTCGCGAAATTCAGGAGCACCTGGGAACACCTCTAAAGAAGCATCCGTCATACCGTTAAACCATTCCTGCATTCCAAAATTCGGAGAGGACAGATCAATATGTGCACTGACTGCATGGCCGATTAGTGTAAGATCTCCCGGTCCATGCCATGCGGTACGAATTCCAAAAGCATCACAAAGCGCAATCAATTTACGTGTAGGAGTGATACCTCCAATCATGCTCAAATGCACACGAATAAAGTCAATGAGGCGTTCCTTTACAAGACCCAGCCATTCGTTGTTGTTAACAAACAGTTCGCCCATTGCCAGCGTTGTCGTACAATGACTGCGGATATGACGGAACCAGCCAATCTGTTCGGGCGGCAGGCAGTCTTCTAAGAACAGAAGATCGAACTGCTCCATTTCTTTTGCAAAAGAGATTGCATCGCAGGGAGCAAGACGCTCGTGAACATCATGGCACAGCCCAATCTCATCGCCAAATTTTAAGCGAGCCTGTTCAAACAGTTTTATAACCGTACGCATATATTCTTTCGGGTTATAGTATACGCCGGGCAATGCGCCTTCCGGCTTATGGAGGGTTTGATTTTTGCCGCCATAACCGCCCACCTGCATGCGGATATTGCGGAAACCAGATTCTTTCAGCCGCATTGCTTCCTCTAGGGTCGCTTCAATGCTATTTCCTTCCGCGTGCGTATAAGCAGGCACCGCTTCACGGCATTTGCCGCCAAAAAGCTGATAAAGAGGCATGTTTGCCATCTTGCCTTTGATATCCCAAAGCGCCATATCGACGCCACCAATTGCGTTATTGAGCACCGGTCCATTGCGCCAGTAACTGCTTACCATCGAGGTCTGCCAAATATCCTCAATACGACGCGGATCTTTTCCAATCAAAAACGGTTTTAAGTATTCTTCCACCGCAGTTACAACCGCAAGATAACGCTGTGTAAAGGTGGCACAGCCTACACCGTAAAGACCCGGTTCACTTGTTTCTACCTTAACTACAACCAGATTAATTTTTTCTGGAGCAGTTGTAAATGCTTTTACATTGGTAATGGTGATTGCCATTGGGATTTCCTTCTTTCGTATTATTGTTTCACCGCGCCTGCTGTCAAGCTGCTTACTAAATAACGTTGCAGGAACAGGAAGATAATGAGAAGCGGTATACTGGAAACGATGCTTGCAGCCATAAGGTCGTTCCACATAATTTTATAGAATCCAACCATCTGACCGATGCCTACCGGCAGGGTTTTGAGCGTCTCATCAGTGGTCAAAATCATTGCGAACAGATATTCATTCCATCCGACAATAAATGCATAAATCGCGCTGGAAACAAGTCCAGGAGCAGGTAGCGGTAGAATAAGCTGTGTAAAGGTTCTAAAGCGGCTGCATCCATCAATCATTGCCGCCTCGTCTAATTCTTTTGGGATTGATTGAAAGAATCCCATCATCATCCAGGTCAGCATTGGAATTGTAAAGGAGATATAGACCACAACCAAGCCGCCAATTTTATTGACAAGATGATAGGTCTGCAAAACTTTATAAAAAGGAATCAGCATCATAATGGAGGGAAACATTTGAGTTACCAGCAGGAACGATAGAAAAGCGCCTTTTCCTTTAAACTGAAACCTTGTCACACCATATCCTGCAAAGGTAGAGAATACGAGTGAAATGATTGTGGCTAGCGATACGATAATAATGCTGTTTTTAAAATAGGTGAGCATGGGATAATCTCGCCAAATGTTGATATATGCCTGAATGGTCGGCGCTTTTGGCAGAAAATCCGCACCTGTGCCCACGGTGATTTCCTCCATGCTTTTGAGTGAAGTTGTCAGCATAAAGGTAAGGGGTACCAACACCATCAAACAAAAGAAAATCAAAATCGCGTAGATCAGGATTGTTATTGTTTTAGTCTTCTTCATGATTCAGCAACCCCCTATAAACTACGCCGATAATGACGCAAATCAGAAAAATAATGGCAGCGCCTGCTGCTGCGGGACCCCATTCAAAGTAATTGAATGCACGCTTATAAATTTCAATACTGGAAACCATCGTAGCATTTCCGGGTCCGCCTGCAGTTAAAAGCCAAATGATTGTAAAGTGTTTAAACCACCAAACCGTATCCAAAATCAGCGTTACGATCAATACCGGGCGCAGACCTGGAAGTGTGATATGTACAAAGCACTCCCACCGGTTGGCACCATCAATTCCAGCCGCTTCATATAAGTCATCGGATATGGATTGCAGCCCAGCAGTCAGATTCATCATAACCAAGGGGTAGCCTTTCCAAATACAGACAAAAATGATTGCAATAAATGCGGTTTTTGAACTGGAAAGCCATTGAATCGGTTCTTGGATCAGTCCCCACTCCATGAATAGTCCGTTGAACAAGCCATAAATAGGATTGTAGATCCATTTCCACAGCATTGCGACCACCACTTCCGGGAACAGCCACGGCAAAAGTAAAATAGCGCGGATCAATTTACAGCCTTTTACCTTGGTGTTAAGCAGGATGGAAAGAATAAATCCAATGATAAAATGTCCGGCTACGGTAAAGATTGTAAATCCAATGGAACGAACAATGGAAACCATAAATTCTTTATTGCCAAGCGTAAATGCATAATTGGCCAGCCCGACAAAATCCCATTTATTTACGAGGTTTGTATTAAAAAAGCTAATGAAAATGCCGTATAGCAATGGATAAACGACAAGGAGCAGCATCGAAATGACTGCGGGACCTACAAACAGATAGGCATTGTACTTGTCGCTTTTTATGGCGTTATGCTTCAAAAGTATTCCTCCTGTTGCGTAGAGTGGAAACCGGAGTTAGGATTCTAAAAAATGCCGGGCGTATTCATTCATCGCCCGGCATTTTTCTAATCGGTAAATTGCAGGTCTACGCGTATTTGTTGATAACTTCCTGCACTTGTTTGGCAGCATTTTCGCTTGCCTCGTCAATGCTCATTCCGTTCGCAATTGTATTCTGATATGCTTCTCCGACAATATTCTGAACTTCGCTGAAGCCGGGATGCTCAGGCAGAGAATAGCAATACTGGAGTGCATCTACAAAGCCTTTCATAGCGGGTGTTTGCAGCTGTTCGCTGTCGCCCAGGCTCTTTTTGACAGGAGTACGTCCGGAAAGCTCATTCCAAGCCAGCATATTTTCATCGCTGGTAAGGAAGCGCAGGTAATCTGCAACCGCTTCTTTATTCGGGCTGTCAACAGAAACGGAATAACCCATCTGTGCAAGTGTGGTTACGTGCTGAACTTGTTTTGGAATCGGGCAGCTTGCCAGCTTGCCTTTGAGATCCGGATTTTGCGCATAGATCGTTCCGATCGCATTCGGTCCGGTAATCATCATGCCCACTTTGCCGCTTGCAAAGTTCTGAGCAGCTTCCGGATAACCGGTTTCGATAACACCTGGAGGAACCACCTTGTATTTGTTATTGAAATCGGTAAACATCTGCAGATAAGTTTTGAACGTATCGGTACCGATGTCTGATTCCCAAGTTCCATCGTCTTTCTGACGCAGTTCTTGGATGCCAAACGTACGCATCATATAGAAGAATCGGCTTGCGGCAGAGCCATTACGCATAGCCATCATTGCAAAGCCCCAACGGTCGGTTTTGCCGTCACCGTCTGTATCTTCCGTCAGTTTCTGGGCTGTTTCAATGAAATCTTCCCAGTTTTCAGGAGGTGTCAGACCTTTTTCCTCAAACCAATCCGCGCGGTAAACCAGTGCCGGCGGGGTATCAAACCATGGCAGAGAAAGCAGTTTGCCTTCGACGCTTGCATCTTCAATGCTGTTGTCATAAAATTCACCCAGCTCTTCAGCAGTGAACAGATTGTTCAGGTCTTCGCAGATGCCAAGTTCATCCGCTTTGGATTTAAACTCTGCGGTCATTGCAAACGCATCCGGCATATCTCCGGCGGTTGCAAGAGCAGTCAGCTTGCTGTAAAGATCGTTCATGGGAACACCAATAAATTCAATCTTTACATTTGGGTTTTGTTTCATGTATTCTTCGGCCAACGCAAGCTCTGCAGGTCCTTCTGGCTGTTCTGTTTGAGTAACAGAGATAATTTTGATGGTTACAGGTTCTGCTGATGCCGCAGAATCACTTTCTGATGTCTGAGTTCCATCAGGAGCTGCACTGCTGGTATCCTGTTTACTTGAGCCGCATCCGGCTAGTAAGCTTAAGCTCATGATACCGGACAAAGCAAGTACAAGGGATCTTTTTGCAAGGTTCATCATATTCTCCTCCTACTTTGGTCGTATTTCGTCTGCTTTTTGGAGCAGACTTTTTTGTCGTTTTGCTTATTGCTCTTCTATTTTATCGTAGAAACCTCAACATGAATATACATAGTTTTTA
>CALLQM010000376.1 GCA_938014855.1 uncultured Clostridia bacterium
GTCCGGATTTTCCGGACGGCTGTTTTTATGCATGATCTTCCTTAATGTTTCCGTTTTTATAGGCTTTCAAAAGCATTTTTAAATCATCGATATTTTGCTGTAAAAGCTCTCCATTATCCGTTTCTTTGATTTTGATGCGCGATTCCATGCGGTCAAATACAACCGTTGTGGAGAAAATATCCTGATTATTTGCAATCGCATCTTTTGTGGTGGAAAATGGCTGGTGTGCGGCAATGCGGATCCCCCAGGAATTATAGATCAGTGTATATCCCGCAATTCCGGTTGTGGGCTGATAAGCGCGGCAGAATCCGCCGTCGATTACAATTAGACGCCCATGCGCTTTGATGGGGTTTTCCCCATCTTTGGATTTGACCGGAATATGCCCATTGATGATGTGGCAGTGCGGCCCTTCCAATCCAAATTCTTTGAGGATGCGTTCACACACATCCGCGTTATTATAATAAGAATAGTACGGATTTTTTTCTTCCACCCAGCAGGATTGATCGGCAATCAGCCGCCGCTCAAACGTCGCGATATGATCGCGTCCGAACAGCGGGGAATTGCGTCCGCACCAAAGAAACCACATAAAATCTCTTGCAAACTGTTTTTCTTTTGTCCCGGGCTTAGCATAATAAGCCTTTCGTGCAATCGTATCTGCATAATCCATAAAGGATTTTCCCGCCAGACCTTCACAGCCGATATGAAACTTCATAAACGACCCGTCCGGATTCATCGGGATGCATCCATGGAACAGCAGATTCCCGTTAAAGCATTTATAAAGTCCGCCTTTGGAATAAAGGAATTTGACGTGTTTTTGCAGTTTTTCACTGCGTAGAAAAGCGAATTTCAGCTGTTCCATAACTTCGGCTTCTTCATCGGACAGTGCATACGGGTTTTTGGGATTAATCGTTGGGAACGCACAATCCAACAGCGAATATTCCGTTTCTCCGATGTGCACCGTTCCTTTTTCAAGATCCATTTTATCCAGCAAAAGTCGGTCCTGCATGCCAAACTGCGGATTTCGCAGAATGACCTGCCCCTCCAGCTTTAACAAGATCACTCCAATCGCCTTATGCATGCGGGACGCCAATTCCAAGTCTTTGGCGCTGCAGGAAACATTTTTATCGTTTGTTTTTGGAGTGTAACAAGACGTATCGGTATTCTGATATACTTCGTTGGCAAACAGCGCAAGCGGACGCAGACTGATGCCATATCCGATTTCAATTTCCTCCAAATTGTTATAAGTAATCGAATTATTCAGCACAGCGGCAATGCAGGGGCGGCTTCCAGTCGCCGCACCCATCCACAAAACATCGTGGTTTCCCCATTGGATATCCACCGAATGATGATTCATCAGCAAGTCCATAATAATATCTGCACGAGGGCCGCGGTCAAAAATATCTCCTACAATGTGCAAATGGTCCACAACCAGCCGTTTGATGACTTCACACAAACAAAACACAAAATCATCTGCACGGTCAATATCAATAATGGTGGAAATGATATTCTCATAGTAATCTTTTTTATTATGGACTTCATAGTTGGTATTGAGAAGTTCATCAATGATATAGCCGTAATGTTTTGGCAGTGCTTTACGCACTTTGGAACGGGTATACTTGGAGGAAACCAGCCGGCAGATCTCAATCAGCCGATTGAGCGTCAGCTTATACCATTCATTTAAATCCTCTACGGTTTCGCGAATCTCCTCCAATTTTTCTTTTGGGTAATAGATCAGCGTAGCCAGTTTTGCCCGTTCTTCTTTGGAGATACTGTTTTCAAACAACATATCGACTTTTTCGCGCACAGCACCGGAACAGTTGTTAAGAATATGCAAAAACGCCTCATATTCTCCGTGCAAATCGGACATAAAATGTTCCGTACCTTTTGGCAGATTTAAAATTGCCTGCAAATTGATGATTTCGGTGCTTGCCGCCTGTACGGTTGGGTATTGGCGCGAGAGCATTTCAAGATAACGAAGATTGTTTACGTGATGGCTTTTCTGCCCCAATCTTTTCCACCCTTTCAACTTGACGCTGCCGTCTTTTTTATCCACTGTTCCGAATTATAAACAGTCTGTTTATACGGTTAGTTCCACTGCATTTCCATCCGGATCTGCGACACAGCTTTCATAATAGCCGTCTCCGGTTGTACGGGGAGCTGAAAGCAGGCGGAATCCATCTTGCACCAATTGATCTGTCAAGGTATCCACCCTTTCCCTGCTGCCTAAAGAAAATGCCACGTGCGCAAATCCTGTAAAGCCATAACCGCATGTTCCTATTTCAAGGTTTGGCTTCCACATCAATTCCATCCGTGCTCCACTGTCAAACGTTAAAAAATAGCTTTGCATGCCGGACTTGCTGTAATAGCGGTCATTGCAGGATGCTCCAAAATATCGCATATAAAACGTACGCATGATATCCAAGTTTTGCGTATAAATTGCAATATGTTCAATCTTCATAATAACATCCCTATACAGATTGTAATATTTATGGTCGAATTTACGATTTAACCGTCACTTTTGCAAGACAATACTTTTCTTTACCCGCATCGGTGTATGCAAAAGCACCCACCATCGTTTTTGGATTATAGGCGGCTATATCGGTAAAGGCTGTTTCCAGAACCACCGTTCCTTCACGGTCGATTAAACAGATCTTATCATTTTGCCGCACAAAAGCAATGTCTTTATCCGGCAGGAACTCCCCTGCATCATCAAATTTTGTATCGATCACCATTTGTCCGGTGCGGTCGATATAGCCCCATTTTTCACGTTGGTTTCGAATTAGATGATACGGTTCATCCTCATCCTGACCAAACGCAATGGTATAAGTCGCAGGGACGACAATATTCCCTTTCCCGCTGATAATGCCGCTTAAATCGGAGCCGTCCCCTTCCAGCTCATAATAACCCTTATCCAGCTGATCGTCGCTGTTGGATGCCATGGTTTCATATTTGGCTGAAATCAAGACATTCCCCTGTTCATCCAAAATTCCAAACTTGCCTTTGTGCTCATAAGCCGCGCATCCATCGGAACCAAACGCATACACATAATCATACATCGGTTCAATGGTGGGTTCCTCGTCGGTAAGACCTGTGAAAGCGCCCCACTTGCCATCCTGTTCCACGCTTGCGCTGGTATCATACAGCGCCACATCGTCCCATTCTGCCTTGATAAGGACATCGCCGTTCAAATCCAAAACGCCTTTTTTCCCGTTTTGGGTGAACACGACCGCCTCACAATTCTCGTTAAAATCGTCCAAGCCATCATATTGCGGCTCAACTAAGAAGTCCCCATCGGTATCACAAATGCCCCATTTTCCACCGCAGTTTACAAAAACAATTTCCGCACCCCCATATGAGCGAACGTCTTCACACGCAAAATTTTTCAGCGGCTGAGCGTTGAGGTCATAAAAGCGCAGCATGCCATTTGCTAACAGCATGAAATTATCCGAAAATACCCGCAATTTGTCCCCGCGCGTATAAGTTAGTAAAACATTACCTGACCCATTGATCAGTTCATGTACATCTCCGGTTGCACATATGAATGTATTGGACGGCTGAACTTCTATTTCGTCATACTGAAACGGAATTTTTTCTTCCCCGGTTCGACCGTCAATGACCCCATATTTTCCATCTTTGCGCAGCGGCATGCCGCTGTTATCGGAACTTAGATGCCAGCTTTCGCCATCATCGTCGTATAGAAAATCCGTGATAATCTTACCGTTTTCGTTCGCAAGAGCGAATTTTTCGCCGTCTTTGCTTTTGATCCGAAAAACATCTACCTGCTCAAATCCATCCGATTCGATGTCCTGCTCGATAAAATACTGGGCAGGGGTAAGCAGTTCGAGCCCATAGCCGTCGGAAGATGTAAACAACTTTTCCGGCAATGCGACTGCTTCCGGTGTCGTCGCAGGCAGTCCATCCGGCTTTGGAGCAAGTGTTTCCTGCGAAGAAGAGTCTTCCGATTCAGATGGCTGATCTTTCACTTTAAGCGGACACGGATTCTCTTTCACCTCGGACGAAGTGGATGTTGTCAGTTCCGGTGCATTTGTCGGCTGTGTATTTTGACAGCCTGCAAAGATCAGCAGTGCCATCATCAAACAAACCAGTCTTGTTTTTTTCATTTTCTTTCCTCTTTCAAAGCGGGAATATTTTCAAAATTTTTTCCCTACTTCCCATCATGGCACATTTTAAAAGGATATTGTGTCTGATTTAAACATAAATTCTGAATATCCCTTAAACAATTGCGGTTTTGAAACGTTATCTTGATTAAAATTCATTTATATACGAATTGATTCCAGCGTTTTTCCAATGCTGTCTTGAATCAGCAAATCGGCTTTTTGATCAAGCGGAGTAGGGGTTCGGTTAATCACCACGATTTTGCCGCGGCAGTAGTTCACCAGCCCCGCCGCCGGATATACCGCCAAAGAGGTGCCGCCGATAATCAGCAGATCTGCCTGCATAAGCGCTCGCACAGAGCGTTCGATGGTTTCCCCATTGAGACTTTCTTCATACAGCACCACATCGGGTTTGATGACTCCTCCGCAGGAGCACTGAGGAATTCCTTGAGAATTCAGCATAAAATCGATGTCATAAAATTTACCGCACGCTCTGCAATAGTTTCTTAAAACCGAGCCGTGCAGTTCCAGCACATTGCGGCTTCCTGCCGCCTGATGCAGTCCGTCAATGTTCTGCGTGATAACAGCAGTCAGTTTTCCCGCTTGTTCAAGCTGCGCCAATTTTTTATGCGCGGCATTTGGTTTTGCCGAGGGGCAGAGCATTTTTGCACGGTAAAATTTATAAAATTCTTCCGTGTGCCGTTCAAAAAATCGATGGCTCAAAATGGTTTCCGGCGGATAATCGTATTGCTGATTATAAATCCCGTCCGTACTGCGAAAATCCGGAATTCCGCTTTCAGTCGAAACCCCGGCTCCGCCAAAGAATACCGCGTGTTTGCTTTCGTCCAACAGCGTTTGCAGCTGTTCCCAGCCACTCATTATGAAACCTTCTTTCAATCGGTCTGCCAGCCGCCGCCTGCATTGTATGCACAAAGCGTCCAGGCAACGGCTCCATCCGAATATTTTTCATATTGCAGCAGCATTTCCACTGCATTGTGTCCGTCTTCTGCATAAGCATAGGCATACCGCTCCCCAAAAAGAGCAAAGGTATCCTGATAATACCGCATTGTACCGCCCAATTCTGCCGAAATTGGGATGAGCTGCGGGTTCTTTTCCAAGTCATGAAACAGGTTTGATGCTTCCTGCTCATCCGTATTCTCTTGCTGGTTTAACAAAGTGCGATTTTCTTCCTGCAGCAAATCCCGCTCTTGTACCGCGGCTTGCATGTCCTGTATCGCTTGGGCGCGCTCATGTTCAGCAGCTTTCCACCGAAACGAAACCACACAAAGCGCCGCCAAGCTGACCAAAAGGAGCAGCGGCACCGCTCGTTTAAGCATGTCAAGAATTTTTGCAGGTTTTTGCATATTGTCCTCCCGATTATTGCGCATCCTTTTTTTGAATCTTCGTTT